>JAPOYE010000012.1 GCA_026706695.1 Candidatus Dadabacteria bacterium
CCTCAAAATACAGCCTAGATGATGGCACAAAAGATTAGCGATTCCCCCTAAGTTTTTAAGGGATAATCTTACACTATTCATTAGCCTAGGGCGGGGAAACATTAGCGGGAATTTAAGGAATCTGTATAGAATTGTATATAATTCCCAAACAATTAAACACATGATATCGGCCGTTTTCGGAGAAATCTAGGAGAGAAATAAATGGGCATTAAGTTATTTATTAGCTACAGCAGCAGAGATAAAGCTTATAGAGAGAGTTTAAAAGGACACCTTTCGTCAATGGAGCGTACCAACGAAATAGAAACATGGTCAGATGGGGAAATATTGCCGGGGACAGAATGGGATCAAGAGATAAAAAACAATCTCAAGTCTGCCGATATTATAGTTCTTTTGATTAGTTCCGATTTTATTGCATCGGACTACTGCTCCAGTGTTGAGGTTAAACTAGCGATGGAAAAGCATGAAAGGGGAGATTCTATCGTGTTGCCTGTGATAGTCCGTGCCTGTGACTGGCAGAATGGACTTCCCTTCAGCAAGTTGCAAGCACTTCCTGAAAGAGCTGAGCCTATAAAAAAATGCGACGATCAAGATGGAGCTTGGCTTAGCGTGGTTACAGGTATAAGGGATGCGGTCAAAAGCTTGAAAGCTAAAAAATCTGTGAAGCCTTTTCAGGAAAAAGACTTTAGTTCAAAACTTCGGGAAGAATTTAAAGATTGGCTTGAGGATACAGAAATTCAGTTGTCACATCGTCATGTAGATAAGATATCATTGAGTGACATCTATGTCCCGCCTCATTTGAAATCGCTGGATGAGGAAAGTGACGATCTAGCCAAACAGATTGACATAGATGGGGCGTTAGCGCATTCCGAAAACCTCGTTGTTTTTGGTGATGAGCAATCTGGAAAAACCTCTCTAGCTAAACATCTTTTCGGGTTGTTCCTGAAAGCCGAATGTATTCCAGTTCTTGTAGATGGAAAAGATATTAAATCATCTGATATAAAGGATGTGTTTCGCGGGGCTGTTGCTAATCAGTACGAAGGTGTTGATATTCCGGCTTCAGAACAGATGCCAAACAAGATACTTATCTTGGATAATTTTTCTGAAATCAAGCCAAACAAGAGATATAGGAATATATTTGTCTCAAACTCCAGAAACTTTTTTGACAGATGCATTTTTATATTGCTTGACTCATTCCGGTATTTGGTACCGGAAATTCATGAATTGGACAAATTCAGACGCTTTGAAATTCTCCCGTTAGGGCATCTGAAAAGGTCAGAAATTGTGGAGCGTTGGGTATCGCTGGGTGTCGAAGAACAGATAGAGGAAAGCGAGTTATATAGTAAAGTCGATGAATTGAAACTGCGGCTAGATTCGTTGGTTAGAGGAAATGTGATTCCCCCGAAACCTGTATACGTCTTAGCGATTATGCAAATATTTGAAGCGTATACTCCGCAGAATTTAGAACTGACTTCGTATGGTCATTGCTATCAGCACTTGGTCTACCAAGCGTTTGAAAAAGCTAAAATTAAGGCCACCGAGATAGATAAATACTTAAATGTTTTAAACGAGTTGGCTTGGGCCGTTTATAAAAACGGGTCGGGATTGACGGACGAAGACCTAGGTAGATTCTTCAAAGATTACGGAAAGGCCTATTCATTAAAACCGTCGGAAAGAACATCGATCATAGACAAACTTAAGAGCTGTGGTTTGTTGCGCACACGAAACAACGAGCTTTCGTTTAGATATCCCTATATTTACTACTTTTTTATAGCGAGGAAAATCGCTGAATCATTCAGCACTGATGATAAAGCCAGAGCAGAAGCTAAAAACGAAATTAAGGTTTTACTTAGTCAACTGCACAGGAAAAACAGCGCAAACATCATCATCTTCGTTTCTCATCACATAAAAGACAAATGGATTCTCGACGAAATTCAACTATGCCTCACGGAGATCTTTAGCGACCAAGAAGAAGCGACTTTATCTTCAAATTCTTTATCGTTCATGGAGGATTTTATTGCGGGTATACCTGATTTGGTTTTAGAACACAGAGAAGTGAGCAAAGAGCGTCAAGAAAGAGACGAGACTATAGATGAAGTTGAAAGAGTTGATGCAGACGATGATGAACCTGATTTAGAATCCTCAGATATTTTCGTTAGTATCAACAAGGTTTTTAAGGGAATGGAGATCATAGGCCAGATTTTGCGAAACAGGCACGCTTCTATACATAAGGATCTTCTATTTCAAATGGTTAAGTCTGCTACGGATTCCGGTCTACGCTTTCTGCAGTATTTCATTGAGATATCAGATGTGTCTCGTGATGAAGTTGTAAAAACTATTGAGGACGTATTAAAAGAAGACCCGAATACTCAAGTTCAAGATTTGGAAAAAGAAGCTAGAGATACATTTTTGTTTATGATGTATGGGGTTATTTTTGGTGTGCTGATAAAAATATCTGCTTCAATTGGTTCAAAAGAGGCAGATGAAATTTATGATCAACTGGAAAGGAACACACCGACTCCTGCAATACAGCTTATCAATCAGGCGATTACCCTTCAGTTTAAGAAGCAACTCGACTTCAAGAAATTGAGGGAGCTAACCCGAGAATTCAGATCCAATCCGATATGTAGAAGAATATTAAAAGAAATTGTGGTGCAACATGTATACATGTTTCCGGTTGACTATAAAGATAAACAAAGATTATCAGAGACGCTGGGACTTCCAGTGCCAACGCAAAGGTTAATGGATAGGCAGGAGAAAACAAAAATTTGATTGAACTTGCCCAGAAGAGGAAAATCAAAACCTAATATGTATAGAATTGTATGTAATTCCAGTAGACTAATACTGGGATAGGTTCTATAAGTTTTTTTTGGCACGTGTTTGGCCTAATTGCATGAACGAGCGTATCCTTTCCCAATGCAAGTCTCACCAGTACCGAAATTCTGATAGAATCCTGTTCCGCTATCATAAGTCCAAGGGTTATAATTGCTATCGTATCCCCTCATATCTCCGTCGGGTTCAATAGTTGTATTCCAGTGTGACCCAGTCCTTGTATTAAAGCCACGAACGTGTGTATTTCCTTGAGAGTCCGTATTCCAGTTGTAACTGTTTCCAGAACGCCAATCGTAGTTTGACCCGCTTTGGGCATAAGCTGGCAAAGAGAATACGGTCGTTAATATTAGACATAAGAAGAAAAGAATCACTCGCATTATGCTATTATGGTTAGATCGCATTAGATTAATCACCTCTCGAACTTTCAGAATAAAAACAGGTTGCCCAATTTTTCGATGTTTCTCAATGGGTTAGGTACACCAGCTTGGCATGCTATTCTATCAAGGAATTTCATCCCAATTCTATTAGAACTCCAGAGACTTTCTCATTGGCAAGGAATTTTATGATAGGTACATTATAATATTAGAGAGGGGTTGAGAAGAGACTGTGAAAACAGTTCTTTTTCAATCCCTCTTTTTCTATGTCTAATGGAGTTTAGTGTGATGAAAGAACTAAAAGAAATGAACATAGAAACTGAATCTGAGTCATCGATAGACGACCTTCCGCCGACCACTGTACCAGAAGGCATCCAGATAAGACTAGGAGGTTTGAAAGGAGAGACCGAGGAAGAACTGAAGGAATACGGGAACAAGCTGTCTGCCTGTCTTCGTACTATCGGCACCGTTATCGACATGTCGGGATTGGACGGAATAACCGCCGTCGTGGATTACGAGGGTGCTTTAGCGGAATTCAGTAGGGACGTGAAAGGCCCTGAAGGAAAAAACCAACTGAAACCGACTAATGACGGAATCGCTCGTGGTGTGGCAATGACGGTAGCCTTCCCCAAAGATGGAGAGGTCAAATCCCATATGTTCTTTAATTACTACTTCCTAAAGGGAATTGACTACGACCTAAACTCGGAGGTGTTTCAATTCTCTTTGAGTATAATCGCACACGAGTGCGCTCACGTCGAGGCTACAAGTAAGTTTGATTCGGTTTTCCCCGGTGTCTCCCTTAAGCGATATCCCGACGCATGTAACGCATTGGATCGGGCGAAATGGGGATGTGCCATTTATCCTTGCTGGGAAGAGTACATCGCATGCCGACGAAGTTCTTGCTTCGGCAAAAACCCTCTGGATGATCAGGTCGACACGCTTCTCCAAACACTCGATGGCATTGACGAGAAAGCCGACTGTATAATTGAGGAATGGGAGAGGGATGACGACAAAGACTACGGGAAGGTTTTTTATGGGTTGTTCAAGTTGTATGGCGACCTTATAAAATACTCGTCCTATGTGCTGGGAACGATGCACGGTTCGGGATTGACTGTCGAAGATGTGTCCTCCTTGAGGGATGGGTTGGCGGACTCTTGGTTTACGTCCTACTTCGACAATCTCGGAGAGCTTTGCGAAGCTCTGTACGAGTCCTACGGTATTTGGGAGGATTATGGGGCATTCAATCCCATTGGTGACTTGCTTGAGAAGATCGTTGCGCGAAAGGGTGTCAGTGCCAGACCCTGCGGAGACGACTTGTATGTCACACTAATCGACCCGCTCTAGTAGGCACCTCAAGCATTGCAGCAACTGATTTTCAGAAAATCGTAGCAGACATGCCTAGCGTAGAAAGCAAAGGGCACTTGTAGCCAAGCATATGATCCCAGTACCTTTCTAAGAATTTTTATTTAGTACAAAATTAGACTTAAATTGCGGGCTGCTTAGTCAAGAACTACCTGTATAATTCAGCGTCTTTGACTTTTAGCAAGGTGTTCTTCATCGGAATTCTTCCGGATAACCCTCGGACAAAAGAGTGTCAAAATAGTTTTGCGGGAGTAGTGATATTTTTTCCCCTGCGGTTAAAATGCTTTTCCGAATCCAGGCTTCTGCTTCGGGTCCAAAGCGCTTTTTTGAACGTTTGAGGTCGGATTCTCGATAGCAAGGACAGCGTGGTTGCTCCACATTGCAAATTCCCCCGCGGCCCCGCTTCGCCGCGTTTTGCACGGGTAATGGAAGAAGATTCTCAAGTATCGGAAGAAGAAGCCGAAGACCGGGAATGGATCGAATCGCTTGAATACGTGATCGAGAATTCCGGCCGAGAGAGGGCAAGTGACCTGCTTCGAAAGCTCCGGATATACTCCCAGAAAAAAGGCGTGCAGATCCCCTACGCCGCAAACACCCCTTACGTTAACACCATTGCCCTCGAGGACCAGCCGCCTTACCCAGGCAACTACGAAATAGAGCGCAACATAAGAAGCATAATAAGGTGGAACGCCATGGCCATGGTCGTGCGCGCAAACAGGATAAGCGACGGCATCGGAGGACACATCTCAACCTACGCCTCGGCCGCAACGCTCTACGAGATAGGGTTCCACCATTTCTTCAGGGCAGGCGACGAGAACCGGGAAGGGGACATGATCTACTTCCAGGGACATGCTTCGCCGGGCATATACGCAAGGGCGTTTCTCGAAGGCACAGTCTCTATCGAGCAGATGCGCAATTTCAGAAGGGAGCTCGGCGGAGACGGCCTCTCCTCCTATCCCCACCCCTGGCTCATGCCGGATTTCTGGGAGTTCCCGACGGTCTCGATGGGACTTTCTCCCATAATGGCGATTTACCAGGCCCGTTTCAACAGGTACCTCGAGGACAGGGGGCTAAAGCCCAGGACCGACGCCAAGGTGTGGGCCTTTATCGGGGACGGGGAAACCGACGAGCCCGAGACCCTGGGGGCCATCACCCTCGCGTCTAGGGAGAGACTCGAGAACCTCATATTCGTAATCAACTGCAACCTCCAGCGCCTTGACGGTCCGGTGAGGGGAAACGGCAAGATAATACAGGAGCTCGAAAGAATCTTCAGAGGGGCGGGGTGGAACGTGATAAAGGTTGTCTGGGGAGGCACATGGGATCCGATCCTGGCGCAGGATAAAGACGGATTTCTGGTCGAGAGGATGGAGGCGGCCCTTGACGGGGATTACCAGAGGTACACCATTTCTCCCGGGAAGCACATAAGGGAGCATTTTTTCGGCACCCGCCCCGAAATCCTGAAAATGGTCGAGAACCACACGGACGAGGAGCTTCAGAAGCTCGCAAGAGGAGGCCACGACTCGGAGAAGGTCTACGCCGCCTACAAGGCCGCGGTTGAGAACACCGGCTCTCCCACCGTGATTCTCGCGAAGACCATAAAGGGTTACGGCCTGGGGGAAGCGGGGGAAGGCAAGAACATAACCCACCAGCAGAAAAAACTTAACGAGGAAGAGCTAAAGCGCTTTCGGTCCCGCTTTTACATACCGATTACGGACCAGGAAATAAGAAGAGCTCCCTTCTACAGGCCCGCTCCCGACAGCCCCGAGATGAAATATCTCCGCGAGAGAAGGGAGGCCCTCGGCGGATCGGTCCCGAAGCGGGTCGTGCGCGCCGAGCCCCTTGAGAAGATCCCGGAACGAGTGTTCGAGGAGTTTAAAAAGGCCTCAGGTTCCAAGAGGAAAGTGGCCACTACCATGGTAATCGTCCACATGCTTTCAAGACTCATGCGGGACAGGGACATCGGGAAATTGATAGTCCCCATAGTTCCCGACGAGGCGAGAACTTTCGGAATGGAGGCGCTTTTCCGTCAGGTGGGCATCTACTCAAGCGTGGGACAGCTCTACGAACCCGTTGACGCCGACACCCTCCTTTACTACAAGGAGGCAAAGGACGGGCAGATACTCGAAGAGGGCATAACAGAGGCGGGCAGCATGTCCTCCTTCATAGCGGCCGGCACGGCCTACTCGACACACGGCATAAACACCATCCCTTTTTTCATTTGCTACTCGATGTTCGGCTTCCAGAGAATAGGGGACCTTATCTGGGCCGCCGCCGACATGAAGTGCAGAGGTTTCATGGTGGGAGGCACGGCGGGGCGGACCACCCTTGCGGGCGAAGGTCTTCAGCACCAGGACGGAAACAGCCATCATTTCGCCTACGCCTATCCGAACCTGAAGGCCTACGACCCTGCTTTCTCCTACGAGATAGCCGTGATAGTCAGGGACGGGATAAAGAGGATGTACCAGGACGGGGAGGAGATATTCTACTACATGACGGTTATGAACGAGCGCTACGTGCAGCCCGCCATGCCGGAGGGGGTCGGGGAAGGTATAATAAAGGGGATGTACAGGTTCGCGTCTTCTTCGCTCAAGGACTCGGGGAAAAAGGTACATCTTTTCGGAAGCGGCGCCATCATGAACGAGGTTCTCTGGGCTAGGGAGGTTCTTGAGAGCGGCTACGGAGTCCCGACCGACGTCTGGAGCATCACGAGCTACAAGGAGCTTTACCAGGACGCGAAGGAGGCAGAAAGATGGAACCGCTTAAATCTCGGAGAGAAGAGAAAAAGCTACATTTCAGAGTGCATGGAAGGGGCAGACGGGGTATTTGTTGCCGCGACCGACTATCTTAAGAGCCTTCCCGATTCCGTTTCCGCCTATTTCCCCAAGCCCCTTGTTTCTCTCGGCACCGACGGGTTCGGGAGAAGCGACACCCGGGAGGCGCTTCGCGACTTCTTCGAGGTCGACTACCGTCACATCGCGGTTGCGGCGCTCCATGAGCTTGCGAGGGAAGGCAGGATCGATGAAGAAACCGTTAGCGAGGCGATAAGCGAATTTGGAATCGACCGGGGGAAGCCCAACCCCGCGGTCACGTGACGAGGAACGCAAGTTGATAGAATTCAGGCTTCCCGAACTTGGAGAAGGAATTGAATCCGGGCAGGTGATAGAGGTTTTCGTATCGCCCGGAGACAGGGTCACGCTTGAGCAGCCACTGCTTGAGGTGGAAACGGACAAGGCCGCCGTTGAGATTCCTTCCCCGGCCGACGGAACGATTACGGACGTGCTGGTAAGCGCCGGGGATACGGTGGAAATAAGCCAGGTGCTCGTGAGAATGAACGGGAACGATGAAGGCGGAGAACCCCCGGAAGACGCTCCCGCGACCGAAGAAGAGGAAAAACCCGTCGCGGCGCAGGCGCCTCTTCCTGAAGAAAAACCCGAAGAAGAGAAAAAACAGACCCCACCACCCGAAAGCGCGCCCGCGGACGATATCGCCCCGTCGGGACCTCTCGCGGTGGCGGCGGCTCCTTCTGTGAGACGTCTTGCGAGGGAACTCGGCATAGAGCTTTCATCCGTTTCGGGAACGGGTCCCCGCGGGAGGATACTTGAGAGGGACGTAAAGGCTCACGCAAAGGCCATAATAAGGTCTGCTTCATCCGCACAGCCGACGGCGCCCGAGGAACCCGAGCTTCCCGATTTTTCAAGATGGGGAGAGACGATTACCGAGAGTTTTTCGACCGTGAGAAAACTTACGGCCGAGCGCCTCACCCAGGCGTGGGCGGCCCCGCACGTAACGCAGTTTGACAAGGCGGACGCAACGCGGCTTGAGGATCTCAGAAAACTTAACAGGGACAAGGTGTCAGAAGCCGGGGGGAACCTTACCGTGACCGCGGTCCTGGTAAAGGCCCTTTCCCGGGCGCTTTCTGAGTTTCCGAAGTTTAATTCAAGCATACATATGGGCAGCCGCACGATCGTTTACAAAAAATACATAAACATCGGGGTCGCGGTGGATACAGAAAGAGGACTTCTTGTTCCGGTGATAAGAGATGTCGACAAAAAGGACATAACGCAGATATCGGTTGAGCTTGCGGAGATATCTTCCGCGGCGAGGGAGAAGAAGCTCTCTGCCGACAGGCTCCAGGGGGGAAGCTTCACCATAACCAACCTTGGAGGAATAGGGGGGACCTTCTTTACCCCGATTCTCAATCCGCCCGAAGTCGCCATACTGGGAGTCTCAAGATCCTCCTTTGAGCCCGCGTGTGTTGACGGGGAATTTACGCCGAGGTTCATGCTCCCGCTTTCGCTTTCCTACGATCACAGAATTATAGACGGGGCGGAAGCTGCCAGGTTCCTCAGGTGGCTCTGCGAGATGCTTGAGCGCTCTCCCGAGAGCATATTCGAAGGGATGTAGCAGGCAATGGAGAGAGTGGTAACGGAAGTGGCGGTAATAGGAGCGGGCCCCGGAGGATATCCCGCGGCGTTTGCGCTTGCCGACAAGGGAAAAGAAGTAACGCTTATAGATCCTGAGCTTAACCCCGGAGGAGTCTGTCTCTACAGGGGATGCATACCTTCAAAGGCTCTTTTGCACGCGGCGAAAGTGGCCGAGGAGGCAAGGGACGCGGCGGATTTCGGCCTTAGCTACGGAGAACCGGAGATTGACCCTGAGAAGCTTTTTTCGTGGAAAGACGAAGTGGTCTCCAAGCTCACGGGCGGGCTTCGTACGCTTGTTAGGGCCAGAAAAGTAAATTACCTGCGGGGAAGGGCGTCTTTTACCTCTTCAAGCACCCTTTGTGTCGTAACGGCTTCCGGCGAGGAGCGGGAAGTAGTGTTTCAAAGCGCCGTTATCTCCACGGGTTCTGTCTCGAGGAGAATCCCGGGAGTGGATTTCAGCTCCCCGAACATGGTCGATTCAGACGGCGCTCTCTCCATGGGAGAGATTCCGAAGAACCTGCTTGTGGTTGGCGGGGGCTACATAGGCCTTGAGCTTGGAACGTTTTTTTCCTCTTTGGGCACCGAGGTCACAGTTGTCGAGATGCTTCCCGAGCTCGTCCAAGGGGTTGACAGGGATCTTGTGGCGGTGCTTAAAAAGAGGCTCGATCAGAAATTCCGCTCCATAATGCTTGAAACAAAGCTGGTTTCTGTCAATGAGTTAGATAACGAAGTTCAAGTTTCATTTGAAGCCGATGGGAAAAGCTTTCAGGAAAAGTACGAAAAGGTTCTGATCTCGGTCGGAAGAGTGCCGAACACAGAAGGTCTCGGTCTTGAGAACACCCGGGTCGGGGTTAACGGGAAGGGCTTTATAGAGACGGACTCTCAGAGAAAAACGGCCGATCCGGCGATCTTCGCCATCGGAGATGTTGCCGGGGAACCCATGCTTGCCCACAAGGCGACGTATGAAGCCAAGATCGTGGCCGAGGTCATAACCGGAGCCAAGACCCAGTACGACCCAAGAGCCGTTCCGGCGGTAATCTTTACCGATCCCGAAATTGCCTGGTGCGGGATTACCGAAAGCGAGGCCAGGGATGCAGGGATGGAAGTGAATGTGTCTAAGTTTCCGTGGGCTGCCTCGGGAAGGGCCCTTACGCTTAACAGGACCGACGGCCTGACGAAGCTCATAACCGATAAGGGGACCGGGAGAGTGGTCGGCGTCGGAATTGTCGGACCGCAGGCGGGGGAACTCATATCGGAATCCGTACTGGCAATTGAAATGGGCGCGACTGCTGAGGATATAGCTTTTTCAATACATCCTCACCCAACCCTGACCGAGACCATTATGGAGGCGGCAGAAGGCATATACGGGGCAAGCACTCACATTATGAAAAGGCGTCCGAGAAAGAAGTCACGGTAGGCATGGCACGGAAAAGCCCTCCGACATTATCAATCCTGGAATGCAGGGAAAACGTCGCGGCGGGGCTCCTGGTGCGAACCAGAGGGATATGAACTGACCTTTTTCATGAAAGCTTTGAGAAGGCGGGTGCGTATTCGATGCGCCCTCCCTCGAAGCCTTTCCCCATGAGAGCCAGTCCCATCAGGTACGGTCCGGCATATCGGCATGACATGCCCTCCACGGTCTCTTGGCTGAATCCAAAACGCTGGTAATAGGGCGGGTCGCCAAGTACTACGACCGCCGTCCAGCCATCATCCCTTGCCCGTTTGAGCCCGTCCTCGATTAGCTTAGCGGCAATCCCCCGGCGGCGTCTGCTTTCCGTAACTGCGACCGGACCCAGGGCCAATGCGCCGGATGGCGCGAGCAGTCTGGAGAAAAGGGCCTGGCCGATGACTTCCCCGCCTTCTACGGCGACTAGGGAGAACACCACATCGCCGTCTTCCCGCAACTGTCGCACGAGCTCCGCCTCAGAAGGAAAAGGGAAGGCCTCAAGCAGAAGTTCTTCAATTCCTTCCCGGTCGCTGTCCGTTTCAAGCCGTATGAGGAAATCGGTCATCTTCGGTCATCTGAGGTTCTTTCAGTCTTGAATGGCATAAGTGCGCTCCGGAAAGATTGAAGGGCCTGAATCTCGTCGTCTTATAGCAAAAAGCGATTATATACCATCCGGGCAGGTAAATATATAATCCAGTGTCCTTATTGACAATGCGGGGAGAAGGTGTAAAATTTGAACTTCATTTTTTAAACCCCGGAGGATTTTTATGGGTCTCAGAACGAAATCGGCGCAGAAAAAGCATCGCCAGAACCTGAAAAGACGGGAGAGAAACAGGTTCGTAACGTCCACTCTTAAAACCAAGATAAAGCGTTACTCGGAAGCTATTGGAAGCGAGGATCTCGAGAAATCCCAGGCTCTTCTCAAGGAACTGGTTTCCCTTACCGACAAGGCCGCCACGAAAGGGGTTATCCACAAGAAAAAAGCCTCAAGATACGTATCGAGGTTCTCAAAGAAGCTTTCAGATCTCAGCCAGGGTGCTGGTTCCTAGGTCCTCTGGGAGCAGATCCCAAGAAGAAGTTTCTCAAGAAGTACGTAGTTGTCCCCGGAACTGTTTTTGATTCCGAAGTCCGTTTCCTCTATAAGCCCAAGTATCCTGCCGAGGTCGTTTTCCCTGAAGTTGCGCACGCTTTTTTTAAGGTAAAAGACGGCCCCGCGGGACGTTTTTACGGCCTTGGCGATGGCTTCATCGGATTTCCCTTCCCGAAGATGCTGCGACACCTTGAATATCTGGCGGAATCTCCAGGCTATCATATAGAGTATGGAGAGGGGGTCCTCCCTGTTTCTCTCAAGTTCCCGCAGTATCCTGAGAGAACCTCTGAGATCCCTGTTTGAAAGTGCGGTCGAGAGGGAAAACACGTTCTCGGTGCTGCGTTTCTCGATAAGTCCTCTTAACTCCTTCTCGCCTACGGGTTTTTTCCCGTCGACGTAAAGAGATATTTTCCCAAGCTCGTTCTTAATGAGATTCATGTCTTCGCCGAGCATGTTTTTTACGAAACCCACCGCCCCGGGAGTAAGGGAGATCCCGAGTCTTTGCCCGAGGCGCCTTATTTCCTGTTCGGGCTTGCTCCCGCCGTCAAGATCGACGAGCCTTATGCTTTTTGCGGGTTTTGTCCTGGACTTCCGGGATTCCCCGGAGAGCAGGACCAGCACGGAGGAAGAGGCCGGGGCCCCGGCGTATTCGTTTAGAAGATCGAGATCGTCCTTTCCGAGGCCGTCATACCCCTTCGCAACGATCAGTTTTTTCTCGTGGAACATTGGGAGGGTCCTCGCGTCCTCGACTATTTCCTGAAGGGACGTATCGTCGAGGTTTTTGCTCTCAACCAGCAGTTTGGGAGAGCTCGTCGAGAGTTCTTTTTTCAGGTTTTCGATGAAGTCCTCGACGAGAAGGGGCTGCGTGCTTTTAAGTACGGTGACCGGATGAATGTCGATGTTTTTCCCAGAAGGCACGACCTGCTTTTTCTCCCTGACCGAGGGGGCCTGCGGGCGGGACCCTACCGGCTGTTTATTTCAAGCTCACTGAAGAAATATCCTATTTCGTAGGCGGCCGATTCCGGCGAATCGGATCCGTGCACTATGTTCTTTTCTATACCGGACGCGAAATCCTTTCTTATGGTTCCGGGCTCCGCTTCCTCCGGGTTCGTTGCGCCCATGATGGCCCTTACCCTCGAGATGGCCTCTTCACCCTCAAGAACCATTACCACGCACGGTCCCGAGGACATGAAGTCAGTGAGGCTCGAGAAAAAAGGTCTTTCCCTGTGTACGTGGTAGAACCCCTCGGCCTGTTTTTTTGAAAGGTGTATCATCCTGAGCGCCACAACGCTTATTCCGTTCTCCTCGAACCTTCGAAGAACTTCACCAATGAGGTTTGCTCCTACTCCGTCAGGTTTTACTATTGACAATGTTCTTTCCATCTCTTGCCTCCGTGTTTATGTGGTTGAAGCGACTGTTTGAATATCAGCTTTGCGGCGGGGGTTAGAACGGCACACGCCGCTTCAAGTGGACTCTGTATCGTATATCTAGTATTCCCTCTCAAGCTTCCCTACCAGGTTTTTTCTTCTCCTGCGGCTTTTTATTCTGAGATACACCTTGTGCTTCAGATCAAGAGTGATCGGCAGATGAAATTCCCTGCTTACCATCTCGCAGAGTTCTTTTCCCTTAATGCCGGGTTTCTTGGAGATCGCATCGTTTATGAAAGATCTTATTTTCCTTTTCCGGGCACCCTCCGCCTTGTCTATGATCTCGTCTCTTTCCGAAGCGCTTAGGTTTTTCAGATAAGCGATTACCTCGGACCTGGTAGGTTCGCTGCTTTCGCTCCGAAACTTTTCTATCGCTATTCTTATAATTTCGCTTGAGCTTACGTCTTTGCTGTCCGCGGAGGAGCATACATAGTTATAATCACTTTCGGGAATCCTGAAACTCACAAGCTTGTCTTTAATTTTAGAAGCCATAAGCTACTCCGGAAAACCAGATTCCGGGCCATCAAGCGGAATCCGCAACAGACAATCCCGCCTTCGGTTTCGGAACTAGATTCTAATTATTACGGCATTAAGAATCAAGAGTTTGTTATTATATGGCTTTAAATGCATGCTTGGAATTCTGTCTTTGGTCTGTGGAGATTAATTGCTCTTCTGTGACAAAAGAAAAAGGAACTTCCCTGCAGGCGAAACAAAAGGGCGGTCTGATTATGACACTGAAATCGGGATTACACTTCACTGAGCGAAACGGGGCGAACAAGTTTCCCATCGGAGTTCTTTTCTTTCTGCTGACCGTTTTTTCCGCGGTTCCCTATAGCGGGGCGGTTACGATCAAGGCGATATATACTGACGTTCCCGGAGTGGGGTTTAATGATACGACCGGGTTGACGGAGGAGGAAAGGGCGCTGCTCGGCGATAACGGCAATAACGCGAGCACGCTCGGGGAAGCGAGAAGAAACGCCTTTCGACACGCCGCCGGTCTGCTTGAGCGGAAATTGCCGGGTCCGAACACGATCCGGGTCGAGGTGTCGTTCGGGTCCTTTGAGGATGAAAACACGGTTGCCACGACTTATATGAGAAAGCCCGTAAGCTTCGGTCCCGAAGAGTTGCTGCACATAGCGTACCCGCCTGCACTTGCGGAAAAAATCGCGGGAAGAGCCTTAATAGATGAATCGGTGCCTCATTTAATAGTAAAATTCTCAAGGAGCCTGAACTTCTACTACGGTTTTCACGGGGAGGTGCCGTCATTCTCAATAGATTTCGTTGCCCTCGTCACACACGAAATTATTCACGGGCTCGGCTTTCATTCCTCTCTTGAGGGAGACGGTTCTTTTCCCGGTGCGACCCTTGATGTGACTGACGGAACCCGGAATTTTTCACTTGACGTACCGGAGTGGCAGAGAATCTACGACGTGCAGATGTATTCGGAGGAAGAAGGTGAATTTATCGTCAACCTTACACCGCAGGCAAGGGAGCGGGCCATTACTTCTGACACCGGCCTTTTGTGGGACGGAACCGCGCGGCCCGGAGGGGAGAATTCGTGCAGCTACGGACAGCGCATGGCCGAACTTAAATCTACGGGCGTGGCCCCGGACGGAAAACCCCGGCTCCACGCTCCCCCGACCTTTGAGAAGGGCAGTTCCATAACCCATGTTCATACGGACACAGAGGATATCATGGAATATCTCTATCCTTTTCCCGTGGACATGGACCTTAGTCTTGCCATGCTTAAGGACATGGGCTGGGAAGTAAGCGATGAAGGCTTTCCGCCTTCCTGCGTGCCGACCGGAATAAGCGTTACGCCGACTTCGGGACTTGTGACCACGGAGGGGGGCGGGACGGCCGCGTTTCGGGTGAAGCTTGAATCGGAACCGATAAGCGAGGTCGTAATTCCCCTGCGAAGCAGCCATCCGTCAGAGGGAACGGCCGACACCCGGGCGCTTCGGTTCACGCCCGATGACTGGGAAGTTGCGAAGACAGTGACTGTAACCGGCACAAACGACAGTGATGAGGATGGTCCCAGACGCTACGCTATCGTGCTTGAGCGGGCCCAGAGCCAAGACAGGTTCTATAACGGCTTTGATCCAGACGACGTGTCGTTAACCAACCGGGATAATGATCCGGAACCGGATACCCCTTCGCCGGGTTCCATGCCGTCGCCGGGGGATGAAACGGGACAAGGCGGCTCCGGATGCGCAATTGCCACAGAAGAGCAGGCGCGGGATACATCTCAAAGCGGGATGCTTGCCCGGTTTTTTCCCGCCGCGCTCCTTGTTTTCGCAATTTCATGCAGAAGCCTGCGAAGAGAAAAGCGCCACCTCATCCGGATGGGTTTTCTCTCTGATTAAGCGAATTTCCGCTAGTGTGGACAACCATTGTTTCCGTGCTGTATAATGTTGCCCCAAGAGCTTTGGGAAGAAAGAGGAATTAGCGCGAAAAGCTTGACTGTCTTAATCTGCTTTCCCTTCTCTTTTTTTAATCATATCCGCATCTTACAATCATTGGAGGCAACATAAATGGAAAGGTTTGTTATTCCCCACCAGCATGAAATCACTAAAGAGGACAGAAGAAGGCTAAACGGCCACGGTTCCTTGATTCTATGGTTCACCGGACTTCCGAGTTCCGGAAAATCCACTCTTGCTAATGAAATCGAAAAAGAGCTTATACAGCGAAACCACCGCACCTACATACTCGACGGAGACAATGTCAGGATGGGTCTCTGCAAGGATCTTGGTTTTTCGGCCGAGGACCGCGAGGAGAATATAAGGAGAATAGGGGAGGTATCGAAACTTTTCATGGACGCGGGAGTTCTTGTTCTTTCCGCCTTTGTTTCTCCTTACCGAGCCGACCGTGACGCGATAAGGGAGCTTGTTGAGGAAGGGGAGTTCGTCGAGGTATTCGTCGACTGCTCCGTTGAGCAGTGCGAGGAGCGGGACGTAAAGGGGCTTTACAAGAAGGCGAGAGAGGGTGTTATAAAGGGATTTACGGGGATTGACGATCCGTACGAGGAGCCCTCAAGCCCTGAAATCGTGGTCGATACGGAGAAACACTCGATCGAGGAGTGCAAGCAGCAGATACTCGATTACCTGGTCGCGCGCGATGCGGTGAACATGGGATAGGGGGAATCCGTGCACCGTCTCTGCTGGCCGCTTCTTTTATTCGCGGTTATAGATCATAATAATAAGATTGCGTTAAAGTTTTTCTCGGAAACACGGATGTCTGTTTCAAACAATGAATCGGGGTCTTCTCATTCAATGAGTCCTGCCGAACTGATCAGCGGTATTGCGGAGAATTCAAGAAAAGCCTCAAGAACCCTGGCTTCCGCCCCGTCTTCCCAGAAAAACGACTTTCTTCTGCGCTTCGCGGATCTTCTGGTCGGGGAAACCGACAACCTGCTCTCGGAGAATGCAAAGGACGTTTCCGACGCCGAGGAAAAAGGTCTCTCGGCCGCCCTTGTGGACCGCCTGAGGCTTAACCCCTCGAGGATAAGTTCCCTGGCCGACGGACTGCGGGAGATAGCGGAGCTTCCCGACCCCGTGGGCAAGATATCGGCAAAGTGGGACAGGCCGAACGGGCTTTCCGTTTCGAAAAAAAGGATTCCCCTAGGCGTTATAGGGATTATTTATGAGTCAAGGCCAGGTGTTACGGCCGACGCCGCGGGACTCTGCGTGAAATCCGGTAATTCCGTAATTCTCCGTGGCGGTTCGGAAACGATAAGATCAAACCTCGCCATTTCCCGGCTCATGGCCGATTCCCTTTCCCAAAGCGGCCTTTCGCCGTACACCGCCCAAGTTGTCCCGGTTGCCGACAGGGATGTCGTGACCGAAATGCTCAAGCTTGAGGACAAAATAGATCTCATTATTCCCAGGGGAGGGGAAGGGCTTATAAGGTTTGTCGCGGAGAACTCAAGGATCCCGGTTCTCAAGCACTACAAGGGGGTCTGCCACGTCTACGTGGACGAGCATGCGGACCTCGGGATGGCCGAGGAAATCTGCCGGAACGCGAAGGTCCAGAGACCCGGCGTGTGCAACTCAATGGAGACAATGCTTGTACATTCCTCCGTGGCGCGTGATTTCCTGCCGGCCGCAATAGAAAGGCTTGAGGGAGAAGGAGTCACAATAAAGGGCTGCGAGAACACCAGAAAACTTATTTCCCACGTGGCCCCGGCGACAGAAGAGGACTGGTACGAGGAGTATCTTGACCTTGTCCTTAACGTAAGGGTCGTTTCGACGATTGACGAGGCTATAGGCCATATACAGACTTACGGCTCCATGCATACTGACGCCATAGTTACGAAAGACGCTGAAAACTCTGAGAAATTCATAAAAGAAGTGGACTCCTCCGCGGTCATGGTAAATACGTCGACCAGGTTTAATGACGGTTTCCAGCTGGGTCTTGGCGCTGAGATAGGCATAAGCACTTCAAAACTGCATGCGTTCGGTCCCATGGGGCTTGAGGAACTGACCACTTCGAAATTCGTGGTAACGGGAACTGGTCAGGTAAGAAACTGAACCTTTCGGTGGCTCGGGGGGATTTTCGCGGAATTGCCCGGTTCCGCGAAGCTATGGCGGGGGGGCTTTGGAAACAGATGCTTGTTGAACTCAGGCTTAAGAATTTTGCCATAATAGACGAAATTTCCATCAATTTCGGAACAAACCTTAACATAATTACCGGGGAGACGGGCACGGGGAAGTCCCTTATTGTTGACGCCATAAACATAATCCTCGGTGACAAGTTTACTGCGGACCACGTAAAATCAGCCGACGGGCAGACATCGGTAGAAGCCCTTTTCGAGGTTCCCGGCGATTGCGGTATCGGGGAGAAGCTTGAGCAGCTGGGTATCGGGGACCAAGAAGGCGAGCTTGTCATAAAAAGGGTCTTTAACCCGGGCGGAAGGAACAGGATTTATATAAACGGTTCGATGGCGACGCTCGGGACGCTCTCTGATGTGACCGACGGACTTGTTAACATGTTCGGTCAGCATGAACACCAGAGCCTTCTTAAGAAAAGCAATTATTTAAGTTATATAGACTCTTTTTCTCAACTTGAACATGAAGTCTCCGAATACAAGGCTTCCTACGCAGAACTCGTGCGCGCGGAGAATGAACTTGAGGCGCTCAGGAAAAAAGAGCGGGAGGGGGCGGAAAAAGAGGATTATCTGAGATTCCAGGCTGAAGAGATAAAAAAGGTATCCCCGGCGCCGAACGAGGATTCCAAGCTTGAGGCGGAGAGGGTGAGGCTTGAGAACTCAGAGAGATTCTCATCTTCGCTTGGTAGCGCGACCGGGCTTGTGTACGAGGGAGAGAACTCGGCGATTGGTTTTCTCAAGCAGGCCCTTTTGGATCTTGAGCGGGTCTCAGACCTTGATTCATCTCTCGGGGAGCTTCGCGACAGGATCGCGGCCATACTTATAGAAACCGAAGATGTTTTCTACGGTCTGAATGAATTCGCGGGAAAGATAGAACATAATCCCCAGAGGCTTGAAGAGGTGCTCTCGAGGCTTGAAGAGATAAGCAGGCTTAAGAGAAAGCACGGGGGTTCGATCGAGGAGATAATAAAAAAGCAGCACGAGATCGAATCCGAGCTTGAAGGCCTTGAGAATTCGGCTGAGATACTTGAGGAAATCGAGCGAAGAAGGGATTCCCTGAGGGAGAAGGTTTCCGCGGTCGCCTCTTCGATTTCGGCCGCAAGAAAATCGGGAGCCAGGCGGCTTCAGGATCTTTTCTCCGAGCAGGCCGAGTCGGTCGGGCTTAAAAACGCCCGTTTCGAGGTGGAATTCTCGGAAAAGGA
>JAPOYE010000013.1 GCA_026706695.1 Candidatus Dadabacteria bacterium
CTGGGGGTAAAATTGCAGTAGTGTCCCCAGCGGGGAACAACGGAAAAATTGATTTGTCCAGTGAAAACAGAAAGTTAGCTCATCCCTTATACTGGAAGTTCAGTTTAAACAAAGCTCTTTATGTCTTCAAGGCGGATTTCCGAAACACTTTTTCTGAAGATATCGGCCTGAGGGTAATCTTCTGGAGCTATTCTCGGGTCGGGCACTGCGATACAACGCATGCCGGCCTCTTTTGCTGACACAATGCCGTTTATGGAATCTTCAATCGCAACGCATTCTTCAGGACTGACCCCGAGACGTCTTGCGGTTTCAAGGTATATGTCGGGATGAGGTTTTCCTCTTTCCACGCAGTCTCCCGAAACTTTTATTCTGAAAATGTCCGAAAGAGAGAATTTTTTGAGAACAAACTCTATTACTTTCATCGGGGAGCCCGAAGCGAGAGCCGCTTTTATGTGTCTCTCCGCGCTTAGAGTTTCAAGGATCTCGGGAATCCCATCGACGAGTTTGAGTTCCTTTTCGTAAAGTTCGAGAAGGATATTAAGACGGGTCCGAAGAATTTCCTCTGGGGATTCATCAAGGTCAAAAGTTTCTTTTAGAAGTTTTACGGAGTCCTTCTGATTAAGACCCATTATCTTCTTTCTGTATTCCTTTCTGTAATCTTCATTGCCCGCAAACCCCTTTTGCTTGAGCATAATAGACTCGCTTTTCTCCCAGAGGGGTTCGCTGTCTATTATGACTCCATCCATATCAAATATGACTGCTTTTATCAATGGACCGGATAAGTGTTGGATAACTGCCTTCCGCATTGCAGAAGGCAGTTATCCGGAGGATTGAGACAATCTCACAAAACGCTGGTTTTTTCCTAGAGCAAATCTTTTATCTTGTCTTCCAGAGACTTCTTGTAAGCATCAAGATCTATCTGGATTCTGGAAACGCCGGTTTCCATCGCGGCTTGCGCGACCGCAGCTGACTCCCATACCAGAACCCTGGGATCAAATGGTTTCGGGACTATGTAGTCCGGACCGAACTCAAATTTCTGGTCTCCGTAGGCTCTGGCCACTTTATCCGGTACGGGTTCTTTTGCGAGTGCAGCGAGGGAGTATGCTGCAGCAACTTTCATTTCGTCGTTTATTTTTGTCGCTCTTACATCAAGCGCTCCTCTGAAAATAAAGGGAAATCCCAAAACGTTATTCACCTGGTTTGCGAAATCGGACCGGCCCGTAGCGGTTATTACGTCGCTTCTGGCCTCCTTCGCTTCTACGGGGAGTATCTCGGGGTCGGGATTAGCCATGGCGAATATTATGGGATTTTTCGCCATGTTCTTGACGTCTTGCTGATTGATGGCTCCGCCATTTGAGAGTCCGACAAACACATCGGCCCCGACCAGCGCATCCCCTATGGTTCTTTTGTCCGTATCGACAAGAAATCTTTCTTTCTGGGGATTAAGGCCAGCGTTTCTTCCCTCGTAAATTACGCCCCTGCTGTCGCACATTATTATGTTTTCCCTTTTTGCTCCGAGGGCTATGAAGAACTCTGCGCATGCGATTGCGGACGCTCCGGCGCCATTAAAGGCCATTTTGAGCTCGCTCATCTTTTTCCCGGTAATCTCACAGGCGTTAAGAAGTCCAGCACCCGATATTATAGCGGTCCCGTGCTGATCGTCGTGAAAGACGGGTATGTCCATCTCTTCTTTCAGCTTATCTTCTATGTAGAAGCATTCAGGGGCTTTTATATCTTCAAGGTTAATACCGCCGAAAGTGGGCTCAAGGTATTTTACGGTCTTTATGAATTCGTCGGGATCATCAGTATCTATTTCAATGTCGTAGGCGTCAACGTCTGCGAACTTCTTGAAAAGCACCCCTTTTCCTTCCATCACGGGTTTTCCCGCGAGAGCTCCCAAGTTTCCGAGTCCTAGTATTGCGGTGCCGTTCGAAGCTACCGCAACCAGATTTCCTCTGTTGGTGTATTCATAAGAGAGATCCTTGTCCTTATCTATTTCCCTGCAGGGCTCGGCGACTCCAGGAGAGTACGCAAGAGAGAGCTCCCAAGCCGTATCGCAGGGCTTTGTTGGTAGGACTTCAAGTTTTCCTTTTCTACCGCTTCTATGATATTCAAGAGCGGCTTCCTTCATTTTTTTATCGCCTTCGCACATTTCTTGACCGATCCTCCATCGGGTGTTTTAAAATGAGACGTTAATTATATACAGAGATAAATTTTGTGCAATCACGCCGGGAAATCAGCAGCAACCGCAGGACGATTGCGAGCAGCTTCCTGAATCCTCGCTCTCGGAAATTTCAAGGCTCCCGTTGCTGCTGCCAAGTCCGAAAGTCGAGAACTGTTTTCCAATGTTCTCCGAATCGCAAATCACACACTTTATGGTTTCGTCTGAGTCAAGCACCAGAACTTCGAATTCTTCTCCACAATCAGAGCATTCATATTCGTATAAAGGCATTTTTACCTCCAGCTTAGCGGTAACAAATATAAGAAAGTACTGGACTTCCTGACTTTCATCAAAAGATAAATCTATATGACAATTTTATTTTTCAAAAGCTTTTTCTGAGTTTTTTCATACTGTTTTTTCTATCATCAAGTGGCAACAGCTTGTGGGTTTCTCCAAGCAACATGTCCAGTAAAAAAATGTCCACCCTAAGAATTGACTGCAGGAACTCTGTATCGCTTGGTCTCACTTCATGCTTGCTTTGGGTGTTTTGTCGCAAAATTCAGAAAAAATCTTTTCTTGCCAACTCTGCAATAGGACATATTTTAATAACAGAAAAGTCGCATCCCGCATGCCGTTTCTGCTGAATGCGCATCCCGATAATTTTATATGGATCTGCCATGCCGGACATAAATGAAGTTGGAACAACCGCGTTTGCCGTAGCCTGTTACAGGGAAATGGAAAAAACCCGTGAACACCGAGTGTTCAGCGACCCGTACGCCCACTGGTTTGTTACGGACGAAATAAGGGAAAAGATCAACAGAGTAACAAAAATTCTTCCGGAATCGATTGAAATTCTCCGTTACCGCTTCTGCATACTGGATGAAATCACAAGATGCGAGATTCAATCTGGAATAAAACAGATTGTCATACTCGGCTGCGGGTTTGACATGCGTTCCTTGGTCTTTCAGACCGAAGGAGTGCGTTTCTGCGACATTGATCAGCCGGCCCTTCTGGAATTCAAGCACAAGGTTCTTGAAAGTCACGGCGTTACGCCATGCCCGAGCATACCATGCAACTATCTTGAAGTTGACCTGCCGGAAGAACTCATCAAGGCGGGCTTTGACATCAACTCCCCGATACTTTTTCTTTGGGAAGGAAATAGCATGTATCTTCCCCTTGAACTGATCCATAGTTTCTTTGACAGTTTGTGTGCCAGAATTGCTTCGTTCAAAATCGCTTTTGACTACTATCCGTTGAGCGTCATTAACAGGACCTACGAAAACCCTGAGGTTATTAGGGCAACTAATATGTTTCAAGAAACTTTCAACGTGACTTGGGTAACCGGGTTTGATGACCTAAGCGTTTTTGAAAAGCGCCACGGCATGAGGGTAGAGGAATCGAAGGAACTGCTGGAAGTCGGGAAACGAGTCGCCCCGGAAGCCGTGGATTCCGTTGCCGCTTTTGCCGGCGTGTACAGCTACGGAATCCTGAGCTACGGAGATGTGTAATCCGAGATGTATCCGATCTAGATTTTGGCTGTTTCTGTTCTCTCCGCGACGCAGGTCAGAAAATACTGTTCCTAAGACAATGCGCGTACAGAAACTCTATTTATGTGTGTTGCCGCAAGGTCCTTAAAACCTTTTCCAGAAATCTATTCCCACTGCGTCAAATATTTTCTGACCGTAGATATTTAAGTAGTGAATCTCGTTTGAAAACATCATTATTCCCATGATTACAAGTCCCGAGCCTATCGCGTACTTATAATACGGATAATACCTTCTGACGCTGCTAAAAGATCTCATGGCGCTGTTAAACGCAAGACCGACCAGCATGAACGGTATGCCGATCCCGAGTGAGTAAACCGCGAGCAGCCCAACCGCGTTTAGCGTTCCTTCCACTGTGCTTGCGTAGAGGAGTATGGATCCGAGAATAGGTCCTACGCAAGGCGTCCAGCCAAAGCCGAACGCCAAGCCGAGAATATAAGTTCCGAGAAGATTTCCCCTTTCCCGCGGAAGGGAGATTTTATGTTCTCTCTGAAGAAATGGGACCTTTACGATCTCCATTACGAATATTCCGAAAAGGATTATGAATATTCCGGCTATTCTGAGCAAAAAAGTCTTGTTGCCAGAGATCATCCCCCCAAGCTGGGAGGAGAATGCGCCCAAGGAGATAAAGACAGTTGAGAATCCCAGGATGAAGACAAGACTTGGTACGATCACCCTTGAGAATTTGGGCAGGTTTCGAGTGTCTGAGAGATCTTCGTATGAAAGATGCGTTACTACCGATAGGTAGCCCGGCATAAGCGGAAGAATGCAAGGAGAAAGAAACGCGATCACCCCGGCGAAAAAAGAAGCAACTATTCCCACATCCAGAATTTCGGAACTCATGCCGGTTTCCTTTCTTCGTTTTTCTCAGTACGGATTTTTTGGCCTTTCAAAAGAATTTGCTCCAGTCTGCGGGCGAGTTTCATGTCCCTTGTCATTATATCCTTTATGCTTATATCTTTTTCCTCGTCAATATCCGAAAGTTCTCTCATGACAGCGTGGCGCAGACCGCTTTCCCTAATCCGTCTTTCGGTCTCCTTAAATACGCGGGAAGTGCTCCATTGCATATCCTGAAAAACCGCGTCCGTTCTCCTGCATAGCCCGAGGAGATAGTATCCCCCGTCGGTTGCCGGACCCAGGACCGCCTCAAATTTCCCTCCCGAGAGCAACGAAAACGCGGTTTCCACATCTTCTTCGGTTATCATCACGCAGTCCGTGCCTATGATGACGACATTTCTGAATCCTAGGGAAAAACATTTTTCAAACGCCCGGGACATTCTCTGTCCGAGAGAACCTGTCCCCTGCGCGAAAAAAAGGGTTTCTTTGTTTCCCAGCCACTCAAAAACTTCTTTTTTCCTTTCCTTGGGACTATAAAAGAGAAAAGTCGTCCAGTTCTTTGAACCCGAAAAGGAGTCGGCGACGAAACTTGCCGTTTCACGATACAGTTCCACGGCCTTCTGTTCCCCTATGTCTTTTCCCAGACGAGTCTTTACTTTTTTTGTCTCCGGATATTTAAGAAAAACGATCAGGGCGTTATCGTCTTTTTGCGACATGGAAATTATATACAGAATTACCCATAGGATAATCTCGTATCAATTTCACGGTTCGCAGGGACTGTGTTAATACCAGAACCCTCCTCGTGCAGTCGCGCCATTCCCAGACGCCTTATGTTAATCGCTGCATTCGTGTCTGCGTTGGACACGTAGCCACAACTCACACATAGGAACCGTGCTTGGGTTTTACGGTTCTCTTTATCTGTATACCCGCATTTGGAGCATTTCTGACTTGTATACGCGGGATTTACTTCTATTAGTCTCCCGCACTTATACTCAAGATTCCTTCTAAGCCCTCCGAAGGCAGTATCCAGCATTGCCTTGTTAAGCCCAGCCTTCTGCCTGACGTTCTTTCCGGGATTTTCTGTAGTACCCTTTGCGGAAGCGGTCATGTTCTTTACCTTGAGATCTTCTACAATTATCGTTCCGCACTTGTCCGCAATCTCCTTCGTGGTCTTGTGAATCCAGTTCCTGCGGATATTGGCTATCTTTCTGCTTAGCTTAGCAAGTTTCTTCTTTGTGTCCTTCCTCCTGTTTGACCCCTTGGTTTGCCTTGCTATCTTTCGCTGATACCATCTCCTTCGCTTTTCTTTTTTCTCCAAATCCGGCAGGAAGTAGAAATCTCCATCTGAAGTGGCTATCTGGCGTGCGTTCATGTCAACTCCGAGAACCTCTCCATCGTCCATCTTTTCTTTCATCTCAACTTCATAGAAAACAAAGGCTCTCCATCTGTGCCCGTCATGGCGAAGCACTACCTGCTTCGGTGTACCGTTCTCCCAGAGATTGCCACCCCGGCGGGTAATCTTTACCCATCCCACTCCTTGAATACGGAGAAGTCCATATTTTCTGCTCAGTTTCCTTATCCCGAATTGCCCCGTACTGGGAAGCGTGAAGCTAGGAGCGGTTCTCTTTCTACTTCTAGGCTTCGGGAATCCCTTTTTGCCCTCCATCGCCCCTTTCAGTGTGTCCGCAAAATACTTGAGGGTATGCTTGACAGGGTTGGCGGGGAGTTCCCGCATCCACTCCGTCTCATGCCTCAATTTCGTGAACTCTAAGCCGAGACTGAAATAACTGGTTTGTGGTCTCTGCCCCTTACCGTTTCTGAATGCCTGGTAGTCAGCAAGATTCTTCTCCCGAAAATGGTTCCAAACGTACCGGCAGGCTCCGGCTATACGAAACATCTTCTTCGCCTTAGCCCTAGCGATAGGGAGAACGACAAACTCTACAGTGCGCATTTCTTTAGTCATTGCAGCATATTATACTCAATCGTCTTGGTGCTTGGGTATATAATTCCCTGCGGCATTCCCTAAAGCCTCGGAATCAGGATGCCGTCTGGCCGCCGCAGCTGCTTCCGGCCCCCGCGGTGCATCCGAAACAGTGAACACCGAATCTTATCTTTCTGTTGATCACTTGACGAAGGTCGAAGTTGAATATGGTCAACCCCCCGTTCCCGTTTCGGCACTGCATCTCAAGCATCTGGTTAAAGTCGCAGTCGTAGATTTTTCCGTCGTGGCTTACGCTGATCAGGTTCCGGCACATTATGCCGTTTACGGTTTCAGGATTGAAAGCGTTTACAAGCTTTTCGATGTATTCCTCGTAGGCGTTCTGTTTTCTCAGTTCCTTCTCAAACCTGTTAATCGGCATATTGGTCAGCGTGTATAGCTTATCGAACCGTATCCCGTAGTTCTTTTTAAGTTTTGCCTTAAAGTCCGCTTCAAGGCTCATCTGGTCCGGGGGAAGAAAAGTCCCAACGGGGTTATATACCAGGTTAAGTTTCAGTTCTCCGCCCCCGTAGCCTTCGCTGTTAAGCATTCTTAGGGATTCTATGCTTTTTTCGAAAACTCCTTTCCCCCTCTGCTTGTCCGTGAAGTAGCTGCTGTAATATGGAAGCGAGGATATGACTTCGACGCGGTTTTCGGCAAAAAACCTTGGTATGTACGTTTTTTCCTCTCCCGTCCGGGGGTTCCCGTCGAGAGTAACGGTCAGGTTGTGTCTTACCATTACGTGTTTGCCAAGACTTCTGGCCTCCCTTACGAAGTAGTCAAAATGGGGGTTTAACTCCGGAGCTCCTCCGGTCAGGTCAAGATTTTTGATGCAGTCGTTTTCACTAAGTATTTCAAGACATCTTTCTACGCCCTTAATGCTCATCTGCTCACTTCTCCAGGGCGAGGCATCCACGTGACAGTGAGTGCAGGCCTGGTTGCAAAGTTTTGTTATATTCACCTGCAGGGTTTCAACCGTAATAGGGTCGATATCGAGACCTTGGTCGATCAGTTTGCGGGAAAAATTATGATTCTCTGTCTTCGTTTTTTCTTGGATCATGACGTATCCTTCAGGAGTTTCCGCTAACTTGTTCCGCGGCAGGTTCTCTTCCCGTTTGTGTTTCTAGAGGGCACGGTTTTTTTTCAGCGTGTTATGCATCTGGATCGCATGGATGAGCTTTATGCCGGCCGACATTGAGGCGGCGACATGTACGGCTTCAGTCATCTGCTCCGGATCCGCTCCAGTCTCAAGGCACTGCGTAGTGTATGCGTCTATGCAGTAGGGACATTTTTCGGTATGAGCCACGGCCAGGGCTATGAGCGCCTTTTCCCTTTTCGTAAGCGCCCCTTCCTCGGCGGTCGCGGAGTTGTAGTACTCGAAAAACTTGTCCATGAGGTCTTCACTGAACTCCCCGATCTCGGGAAATCTCTTGAGATCCTCGGGGTTATAGTAATCCATCTTTCTTTTTCTCCCGTCTGTGTGTTATTCGCAGACTCTTTGTATAGGCTTCTCCCGGCAGTAAAATACCATAACCATATCTCACAAATCGGGGAAACGGAATGATAAAAGCGGTCATATTCGATTTTGACGGGGTTATAGTCGACAGCGAGCCCCTGCACCTCAGAGCCTTTCAGAGAACTGTGGAAACTCTCGGATTAAAGCTCTCGACCACCGACTATTACTTGCGGTACCTTGCCTGCGATGACAAAAGCTTTTTCAGGAGGTTTCTTGAGGATAACGGACAGCGTTGCACGGAACAGGAGATTGCCCGGCTTGTCAGAGAAAAAGGCATCCGTTTTGAAGAAATGATGGGGGAGGGCATAAGAATTTTCCCGGGGGTCGTCGAGTTCCTCGAGGCCATCCGGGGCAAATTTCATGTGGCGATAGGTTCCGGTGCGTTAACCGAAGAAATCAATCTCATACTGAGGAGCAAAAATCTTTCAGAGTTTTTCGGTTTTATAATAGGAGCCGATAATACGGAAAACCCAAAGCCGTCCCCCGAGGTCTACCTTAAATGTCTTGAGAGGCTCAGAAGAGATTACGACGGCACCATAACGGCCGCCCAGTGTGTTGTGTTTGAAGATTCTCCCCACGGTGTTTTAGCGGCCAAAAGGGCCGGGATGAGATGCGTCGGTATTTCTAACTCGTGTTCCGGTGACGAACTTGGGCTTGCCGACCAGGTTACGGAAAGCTTTTCCGAGATCATTGACGATTTCCCCGAGATGTTCTAAACAGGGATCTGTTTTAATATCGATACGCCAACTTGAGCCTGTATGGCGGTAGTGGTATATTTTCTGCCCGAGTGCGTGGGGCACACCCGGTATTGAGTTCACTGCGTCTCCATGCGTTCATATACATCCCGACGTGTTAATTTTGGAGAGAAAATATGGATAAAAATCAAGACACCGGAAAGTGCCCGGTAAACCACGGCACAACCCGTTCGAAGTTGACTGGCAGCATAGCTAACCAGAACTGGTGGCCGAATCAGCTCAATCTGAAAATCCTTCACCAGAACTCTTCTCTTGTGGACCCTATGGGCGAGAAGTTTGACTACGCGGCGGAGTTCCAGACCCTTGATCTTGAAGCGGTGAGACAGGATCTCTACGCGCTTATGACGGACAGCCAGGACTGGTGGCCCGCGGACTACGGTCATTACGGGCCGCTTTTTATCCGTATGGCCTGGCACAGCGCGGGAACCTACCGAATTCACGACGGACGCGGCGGAGCACGATCCGGTACGCAGCGGTTTGCGCCTCTCAATAGCTGGCCCGACAATGCGAATCTCGACAAGGCCCGCAGGCTTCTATGGCCGATAAAGAAGAAATACGGCCGCAAAATCTCCTGGGCGGATCTTATGATTTTCGCTGGCAACTGCGCTCTTGAGTCCATGGGGTTTAAGACGTTCGGTTTTGCCGGCGGGCGCGAGGACGCATGGGAGCCGGAAGAGGACATCTACTGGGGCCCCGAGACCGAATGGCTGGGAGATGAACGTTACAGCGGCGATCGCGAACTTCACAATCCTTTTGGCGCCGTGCAGATGGGACTTATCTACGTCAATCCCGAAGGACCCAACGCCAAGCCTGACCCGCTTGCCGCGGCGCACGATATCCGCGAAACCTTCGGGCGCATGGCTATGGACGATGAAGAAACTGTCGCCCTGATTGCAGGCGGACACACATTCGGCAAGTGTCATGGTGCCGGAGACGCGGCCTGCGTTGGTCCCGAGCCAGAGGCTGCCGACATTGAGGAGCAGGGTCTCGGATGGACGAACAAGCATGCGAGCGGACACGGCCCTGACGCCATAACAAGCGGTCTTGAGGGCGCATGGACGTCCAATCCGACGACGTGGGACAACGGCTTTTTCGACATGCTTTTCGGTTATGAGTGGGAACTTACCAAGAGTCCTGCGGGCGCCTGGCAGTGGACGGCAAAGGATGTGGATGACAAGGATCTTGCCCCCGAATCAGACGGATCCGGAAAATGGGTTCCAACGATAATGGCGACCACTGATCTCTCGCTACGCATGGATCCTGTGTATCAACCGATCTCGCGCCGCTTTCACGAAAATCCGGATGAATTGGCAGAGGCGTTTGCAAAGGCGTGGTACAAGCTTACCCATCGCGATATGGGTCCTTACCCTTGCTGCCTCGGACCACTGGTTCCGGACGAGTCTCAAATCTGGCAGGACCCGGTGCCAGCTGTTGATCATGAACTTGTTGAGGCAGAGGACATCGCGTTTCTGAAAAAAGAGATGCTTGACCAGGGACTTTCGATTCAGGAACTGGTTCGGGCGGCATGGGCTTCAGCTTCCACTTTCAGGGGCACCGACCGCAGAGGAGGCGCCAACGGTGCGCGTATCAGACTTTCTCCCCAGAAGGGCTGGGATGCCAACGACCCCGAAGAACTCAGCAAGACGTTGTCTTCACTGATGGCCGTTGGGGAGCGTTTTAACAATGCGCAGACAAACGGAAAATCCGTTTCGCTTGCGGATCTTATAGTGCTCGGCGGCTGTGCCGCAGTCGAAAAGGCGGCGGAAGCCGCGGGGTATTCGGTGAATCTTCCCTTTACGCCTGGCCGCACGGACGCCACTGAAGAGCAGACAGATGCGGCCGCCTTTGACGTGCTTGAACCGAAAGCAGACGGCTTTCGCAATTATATTGCGGCCGGCGGTCGGCAGCAGTCGCCGGTGGGGCTTCTGGTTGACAAGGCGCACCTGCTGACGCTTACCGCGCCTGAGATGACTGTGCTGCTCGGCGGCATGCGGGCACTCGGTGCAAACGCCGGAGGTTCGCAGCATGGACTGTTTACAGACAGGGTCGGGACCCTGAGCAATGATTTCTTTGTTAACCTGCTTGATATGTCGACTGAATGGGGGCGTTCTGCTGATTCTGAAGGGGTCTATGAAGGCCGCGACAGAGCGACTGGCGAGATTAGATGGACCGCTACCGAAGTTGATCTCATTTTCGGGTCCAACTCACAGTTGCGGGCGCTTGCGGAGGTTCACGCGTGTGATGATTCGGAGGAAGCTTTTGTGCGGGATTTTGTTGCTGCCTGGACCAAGGTTATGAATCTTGATCGTTTTGATATTTCCTGATTCCGAATCAGGGGAATATCAAAAATTGCAGGGCGACAAGTGCCGTTTTAATATCGAGGTTTTTGCATTTATAATTTGATATCATGAGTGGGAAGTTGTTTGTGATCTCCGGTCCGTCGGGAAGCGGAAAAACAACGATTGTCACCCGTGTTCTGTCAAACGTGGAGAACCTCCGTTTCTCTATTTCCTACACAACAAGATCAATGCGTGCGGGAGAGGTCCGCGGGGAGCACTACGAGTTTGTTTCTGGAGAAGAATTCCAGAGCATGATCAAACAGGGTTTCTTTGCCGAGTGGGCTGAGGTGCACGGAAATTTTTACGGCACGCCGAAGGCTGAAATAGAAAAATGGATCAAAACGGGTGTTGACGTCATTCTGGACATAGATGTTCAGGGGGCAAAAAGGCTGAGGGGCGTGTTTGACGATGCAGTCTTCATATTTGTTGTCCCGCCGTCTCTAGAGGTTCTCGAGCAAAGACTAAGAGACAGAAAATCGGAGGAAGAGGGGGACATCTCCACTCGTCTCGGAATTGTCAAGGAGGAAGTGGCCTGCTCGAAGTGCTATGATTATATTATAATTAATGATGAGGCGGATATTGCGGCTAGGAGAATTGAGGCCGTCATCCTTTCGCAAAGACGAGGGGATAGCGAAGATTCCCGCCAGCGGATGCTCGCCGCTACTCGGGACTCGAAGACGGAAAATGTGTACGGCCCCGTTTTTCTTAGGAGATTCGGCCTTAAGTGAGGTGTTTGCGCTGCTGTGATCAGGCTAAACGACATCATTGACAAGGTTGCTTCCTACTCGGATATCGAGAACGAAGATCTTGACTTCATAAAAAAAGCCTACGTGTATTCGGCCAAGGTTCACTCCGGTCAGAAAAGAGTTTCCGGGGAACCGTACCTGAGTCACCCCCTTGAGGTTTCTTCCATACTCGCGAACTTGAAACTTGACGTCCCCTCCATAGTTACCGGGCTTCTTCACGACACGATAGAGGACACTCTTGCGACTCGCGAGGAAATCGAACGGAATTTCGGAAGCGAGATAGCTTTTCTCGTCGACGCTACCACGAAAATAAGCCGTCTTCCCCATGTCTCCGATGTGGAAAAACAGGCCGAAAGCTTCCGCAAGCTGATACTCGCCACGGCTGAAGACATAAGGGTTGTGCTGATAAAACTCGCCGACAGGCTGCACAACATGAGAACGCTCCAGTATCTGCCTGAGGAAAAGCAGAAAAGGATTGCTGTTGAAACCATGGAAATTTACGCGCCGCTTGCTCACCGCCTCGGAATGAACTGGATATCGGTTGAGCTGGAGGATCTGGCGTTTAAGTTCTCTGAGCCGGGTGAATACGAGCGTATTAGCCAAACCGTGTCTGCAAAGAAAAAAGATTGGGAAAAGTACACGACTGAAATCGTCTCGCTCATCAACGCCAAGATGAAAGAATTTGAAATTCGCGGAGATGTCTCGTGGAGATTCAAGCATTTATACGGTATTTACAGCAAGATGAAGAAGGGCAATATAAGCCTGCGCAATATTTATGACATACTGGGTTTCCGGATCGTTACTGCGAGTGAAAACGAATGCTACCAGGTCCTGGGAGCGGTGCATTCCTTGTGGAAACCGATTCCGGGGAGAATAAAAGACTACATAGCCCTTCCGAAGGCCAACAACTACCAGTCCATTCATACTGCCGTGATAGGGCCCTTCGGAGAACAGATGGAGATCCAGATACGAACTGAGCGGATGCACCGAATCGCGGAATACGGTGTTGCCGCTCACTGGAGGTACAAAGAGGGAAATTCTATTGAGAACGGGAACGACAAGATCTACTCAAATCTCCGTCATCTCGTCGAGTTAAAAGACATAAAGGACTCGACGGAGTACATAGAAGCCATAAAAGGAGAGCTAATACTGGATGTTGTGTACGTTTACACTCCCAATGCGGACCTCCTTGAGTTTCCCGTGGGTGCAACTCCGGTTGACTTTGCATATTCAATTCACACCGACATAGGCAATCACTGCTCCCAGGCTTTTGTTGACCATAAACTTGTTCCTCTTAACTACAAGCTTCAAACTGGAGACATGGTGGAAGTGGTGACTTCCAAGAACAGGGCTCCTAACAGGCAGTGGCTTGATTTTGTCGTTACCTCAAAGGCTAAAAACAGAATAAGGAGCTGGCTGAGGCAGGAGGAAAACCGCAATGCCGAGCAGATTGGAGAGGCAATAACTCACAGGAAACTTGCGGCGAAAGGGTTTAACCTGCGCCACTTGCGAGAGAAGAAAAAGTTTGAGGAATCTCTGGCGAAGCTTCAATTCTCGGGAATAAAGGATTTTTACAGGGCGGTCGGATTCGGCAATGCCGCGGTAAACGATCTTCTCAAGGAGATGCATCCCAGGAAATTCGCCGAAGGCACCGAGAAAAGCGAAAGAATAAAAAGCATAGTGAACAGGATGTCCAAGGACGAGTACAAAGACGCCGTGCTCGTCAGGAGATATGACAACATACTCATAAAGTTCGGCAAGTGCTGCAACCCGGTTCCCGGGGAGCAGATAATAGGCTTCATAACCAGAGGCAGAGGGATAACCGTGCATGTCTACAATTGCCCCAAGTTGCTTGAGGTAGACCCTGAAAGGAGAATAGAGGTTGCCTGGAACGACGAGTATTCGGGGCGGATACCAATTGGTCTTTCGGTTAGGTGCGAGAACAGAAAAGGTATCCTCTCTGAACTGACAAGCACGGTTTCGGGACTCAATGTCGACATTGTCAGCGCCGATGTGAGCGAAGATGAGACTGGACAGGGAGATGCGAGGTTCGAGGTAGCGGTGGAGAATATCAAGCAACTTGAAAAACTCATTGAATCGCTTAAGAATCTTGGGGGAGTGATCTCGGTTGAGAGATTAACGGAAACCTCACACCACCAGCCGAATGACCTGAACTAAAACGGCATTCGCGTGCATTCGGACATTTTTGCCATGATCATAGCCTGGGTCAAAAAAAAGCTCGCCATAAGAAGTTCAAGAAAGCTTGCGCGTGCTGTAAGAGGCATCATCCGGAAAAAGGGGAGATTCATGGCTCCCAGGGAAGCTGATCACGCCGAAGCAAGGATACTTGCCTGTGAAGAGGCGATAGAAAGGGGTTCCCTTCACGAGATAAGGGCGTCAAGGAAAGCCCTTCGGATTTTCTTTGAAGACAACCTCAGGTCCTACGGCAAATCCGCTCTGCGACAGAACGCAGAAGCTATAGTGATAGCGGTGGCTCTCGCTCTGGCGATAAGAGCCTTCGTGTTTCAGCCTTTCAAGATTCCTTCAGGTTCAATGCTTCCGACGCTTCTTGTGGGTGATCATATATTGATAAACAAGTTTGTCTACGGAACAAGAATTCCTTTTACCAACAAGATGTTTTTTCCTTTCTCCGAAATTGACCGCGGCGACATCATAGTCTTCAAACTCAGCGGGGATAATACGACAGATTTCCCCATGCCCGGTAAAGGGGCTTTCTACGTAAAAAGAGCCGTGGGCATTGCCGGGGATGAAATAGACATAAGCGGAAGGGACGTCCTTATAAACGGCAGAGCCGTGGAGCAGACCTACACCGGGAACTACGAGTATCCGGACCAGAAATTCTTTTCTGTTGCCGACAGGTACGAGCAGTCGCTCTCCGGGAAAAATTTCAGCGTTATATATAAAAAGGGGAACAGTTCCACGACAAGCGGAAAAATGAGCTTTCCCCTTGTTGTTCCCAAGGGCAGGATTTTCGTCATGGGCGATAACAGGGACAACAGTTACGATAGCAGATTCTGGGGATTCGTGCCGGTGGAAAATGTTTACGGCAAGGCATTTATGATTCACTGGTCGTGGAATCTCTCTAACCCGGGTTTCGCGGATAAGGTAAGATGGAATAGAATTTTTTCGGGAATAGAATGAGCTTGCCGATTGTTTTCTGGAAAAACGGTGTTGAGGCATTTTCAGCGGTCACCATTACGGGCAATTCCCTCTGCGCGAAAAACCTGTTTTCAATAACCGCTCTACGGTGTATCCTCTTTGCGGATTATGGAGACTAAGAAAAAAACACAACCGATTGAGGACAGGGCCGAAAGTTTTTTCTCCGGGATCATAGACGACATACCGCCCGAGAGACTAAGCAGCCTTATTGTCATAGGGATAAAGACAAGAGGGGAATATCTGGGCAAGAGGCTCGTTGAGCGTATAAGCGAGCGGACTGGAAAGGATGTTACCTTTGGAACGATCGATATTACTCTCTACAGGGATGATTTCGAGAATAGAAAAAACTGGCCGCGACTGCGCAAAACCAGTATCCCCAACGACGTACAGGGGAAAAACATAATACTTGTTGACGATGTCCTCTACACTGGCCGTACTGTGCGGGCCGCAATAAATTCAATCATGGATTATGGAAGGCCGGCCTCGGTCAAGCTAGCGGTGCTCGTGGACAGGGGAGGAAGGGAACTCCCCGTGCAGCCCGACTATGCGGGAATCAGCATCGAAACGCTGGACGACGAAATGGTCAACGTTTACCTGGAAGAAGTGGACGGCAGGGAGGAAATCGAGATAATCAGAAAAAATGGCGTTTGAGAAGAAGCACATACTGGGTCTTGGAGAACTCTCGGCCGAGGAAATTAAGATTATTCTCGACACCGCGGAGTCGATGAAGGAGATTTCCACCAGGGACGTAAAGAAGGTTCCGACTCTTAAGGGAAGAACCGTAGTGAATCTCTTTTTCGAACCCAGTACCAGGACCCGATCGTCATTTGAAATCGCTGAGAAAAGACTCAGTGCCGATGTTCTCAATTTTTCCGCTTCGCAAAGCAGCGTTGTAAAAGGGGAGAGCCTTTTGGACACTGCCAGAAATTTCGAGGCCATGGGCGCGAGCATAATGGTTATAAGGCATGGAATGTCCGGTGCGCCCTTTGTCCTGGCCCGCGAGATAAACGCCTCGGTAATAAGTGCCGGGGACGGCTCCCACGAGCATCCTAGCCAGGCCCTTATTGATATTTTCACCATAAGGGAGAAAAAAGGAAGAATCGAAGACCTTGATGTGCTTATCGTTGGGGATATTCTCAACAGCAGGGTGGCCAGATCCAATATATTCGGCCTCCGCAAACTCGGAGCGAGAGTTAGGATAGTCGGGCCGGCAACCATAGTTCCCGAATATTTCAGGGATATGGGGGCGGAGATCTTTTATTCGCTTGAACATGCTCTTGAGAATGTGGATGTGGTGATAATGCTGAGGGTTCAGAGCGAGCGGAAGACCCTTGAATACTTCCCCTCGTTGAGGGAATACTCGGGGCTTTACGGACTTACCAGAGAGAAACTCAGGCTTGCGAAACAAGACGTGATAGTGATGCATCCGGGTCCGATTAACCGGGGGGTTGAGCTTACTTCGGAGATAGCTGATGACCCGGGGGCCGTTATACTTGAGCAGGTGGCAAACGGAATTGCCGTGAGAATGGCCATGATATATCTTGTTGCCTTGGGAGAGAGCTTATAGATGGGAGTGCTCATTAAAAACGGCCGCGTTATTGACCCTTCACAGTCTCTCGACATGGTCTCGGACATATATGTCCAGAAAGACAGGGTGAGGGAAATATCAGAGCGTATAGACACCCCGCGCAAGTCAGACACAGTAATAGACGCCAGCGGGCAGATCGTGGCCCCCGGATTCGTGGATATTCACGTACACCTAAGAGAACCGGGCTACGAACACAAGGAGACGATAAAGACGGGTTGTCTTGCCGCCGCCGCGGGTGGCTTTACCTCCATAGTGTGTATGCCCAACACAAATCCCATAAACGACAATGCCTCGGTGACAGAGTACATACTCTTAAAAGCCAGAACTGAAGGCATAGTCAATGTGTTTCCCATAGGAGCGATAACCAAGGGGGAGAAAGGAAAGGAACTTGCAGACATAGGCGAGATGTGCGAAGCCGGGTGCGTGGGCATTTCCGATGACGGGATGCCGGTCACTGACTCGGGACTTATGCGAAAGGCCATGGAGTATGTAAAGCCCTTTGGGATTCCGGTTATCACGCATGCCGAAGACACCGGGCTTTCCGCGGGCGGCGTTATGAACGAGGGTTTCGTTTCAACCGAACTTGGCCTTCGGGGAATTCCCGCCGCTTCTGAGGAGGTTGGGGTAGTCAGGGACATAATTCTCTGCGAGCTCACTGGCACTCCTCTTCACATCTGCCATGTTTCCACCAAGGGTTCGGTAAGGCTTGTGCGGGCAGCGAAAAAAAGAGGCGCGAAGGTTACGGCGGAGGCGACTCCTCACCATTTCACTCTTACGGACAAGTTGGTATATGGTTACAACACCGATGCCAAGATGAATCCGCCGCTCAGGACCCAGGAAGACGTGGATGCTATACTGGAAGGCATTGCCGATGGAACAATTGATGTGATAGCCACGGATCATGCCCCTCACAGTCAGGATGAGAAAAACGTTGAATTTGACTTAGCACCTTTCGGCATAGTTGGTCTTGAGACTGCTCTCTCACTTTCGCTTGAACTGGTGGAAAAAGGAATCATTACTCTTGAGGAGATGATAAAAAAGCTTACTGTTGCTCCTTCAGAAATAGTAGGCATAGAAAGAGGGACGCTTGTTCCCGGCTCAATCGCCGATCTTGTGGTGTTCGATCCCGGCATGAGCCGTACGGTAAACCCTGAGGAGTTTTTCTCAAAGAGTGGAAACACTCCGTTTTCCGGGTGGGAACTCAAAGGAGTGGTAAGCAATACGATAGTTTCGGGGAAGGTCGTTTTCAGTCGCAGCTAGGTTTTATTCTTGCGATAGCCAACGGAAAAGAGATTCCAACGCAATGGAAGACAAGCAGTTTGAACTAAGAAAATCAAAGCTAGAAGAGCTAAGGGCAATGGGCATTGACCCTTATGCAAACAGTTTTACACCGGAGCATACCGCCGGAGAACTGCTCTCCCTGCATGCTTCGAAGTCTCCTGAAGAACTTGAACAGATGGAAGGGCTCTTCAGCTTGGCTGGAAGAATCGTTTCAAAGAGGGACTTCGGAAAAAGTGCTTTTTTTCATCTGTCGGACCGCACGGGGCGGATTCAGGGATTTATACAGAAAAACTCCATTGACGAGAAAACCTTTACGTTGTTTCGCAAGCTGATTGACGTGGGAGATTTTGCCGGTGTCCGCGGAGAGCTTTTTAAAACCAAGACCGGAGAGCTTACAATAAGGATCCGGGAGCTTTTTTTCCTCACAAAGGCCCTGAGGCCGCTTCCTGAAAAATGGCACGGTCTTCAGGATGTGGAGATAAGATACCGCCAGCGCTACTTGGATCTGATTGCTAACCAGAGAACCAGGGAGATTTTCAAGGCAAGGTCAAAGGTGATAAACCTGATAAGAAGGTTTCTTGACGAAAGGGATTTCCTTGAAGTGGAGACCCCAGTGCTTCACCCGATTGCCGGAGGCGCAACCGCAAAACCCTTTATTACTCATCATAATGCCCTTGATATGGACCTTTATCTGAGAATAGCGCCTGAGCTTTATCTGAAACGACTTGTCGTTGGGGGACTTGAGAGAGTTTATGAACTTGGAAGAACGTTCAGAAATGAGGGAGTGTCCACCAAGCACAACCCGGAATTCACCATGATTGAGTTCTATCAGGCTTACGCAACTTATGAAGACCTTATGAACCTCATAGAAGAGCTTGTCTGCTACGTGGTGGAAAATACGGTAGGAGACATGCTGGTTGAGTACGAAGATAAGAAGATAGATTGCAAGAGACCTTGGAGAAGAATTAACATTTATGAGGCCCTACGAGAGAAATTTGGTTCCGAAATAACTGAAGATGACCAGTTTCTCTTTGCAAAAGCGGATTCCATGGGAATAAGCCATAACGGGATTAAGGGGAAGGCTCTCACGGAGATTTTCGAGGCGCTTTTCGAGGATACTCTCCTTAACCCGACTTTTGTTTACGGTTTCCCGCTTGATGTCTCCCCGCTTGCCAGAAAAAACGATGATGATCCTGAAGTGGTTGACAGATTCGAGCTTTACATCTACGGAAGGGAGATAGCCAACGCTTTTTCTGAGCTTAACGACCCGATTGATCAGAAAAAACGGTTCACGGACCAGGTCGAAATGAAAAAAAAGGGCGAGGATGAATATCACGAAATGGATAACGATTACGTGTCGGCCCTTGAGTACGGAATGCCCCCGACGGCCGGAGCCGGTATAGGAATCGACCGTCTGGTGATGCTACTTACCAACTCCTCTTCCATAAGAGAAGTCATTTTCTTCCCCCACCTCAGACCTTAGAATAGCTCAAATGTGCTGACGACTTTGCTTTGTTGGTCGCTTCTAGTTGAGTTGGCATCCGTTTCCTTGAAACGTGCCCGAGAACCCTGCCGGGTTATCGAACCTGCCTCTTAGGTCACCGGTTTCTCGGTCTAACGTTCCGGTAACCCTTGTCCCATCGCTTGTAGTAGCTGACAGGACAGTTCCGGAAAGAGTGCCACTCAGATCTGCAGATATGTTATAAGCAATGTTATACGCAAATCCTGTTATCCTGCCCGAATCATTAATGTCAAAAGTGAAGACTCCATACTCGTCAGAACCATCACTTCGCCAATTCCCAGTAGCACGGTATACCGCATATTGACCACCACCGATTCTCCTGCCGGAGAAGCTGCCACTGATGCTTGGATCAAGAGGATATCTCCATTGACCTTCAACTGTATCCACAGAAGTAAAGCGGCCGTTGCACTCTGTTCCTTGATCCGTACTTCCGCTTGCGAATGCGGCATTCTGGTCATAGCTGATGGATCTTGTGCCTGTAAGTGTAATATAATCCTCCTGCTCAGTTAGGAACACCGAATTGTGGCTTCCAAATGATCTCTGGCGGTTGTCTCATCTGAAAAATCAGAAAAACTTTCATATTCTTCCTCTAAATCAGATCTTATGCTTTCCAGTTGTTGGTCAAAATCATCGGAATTGATTTCCAATGTCCAGTCTTTCGCCCGCGTCTGAACATCCTGCGAAATGGTTATACCGTTGGATAGTTCTGCGTCCTGGTCCAAAGAAGTAAGAAGACGTGCCATGTTCACTACCGGCTTGGAACTTGAACTGCCTTGCTCAACCAGGTCTACAGGGGTAACAACCGATTTATCTTTGGCTTCTCCTAATGTTACAGCTCCGACTGAGAACATAACGGTTTCTCCAACTTCGTAGGTAAACCTTCCCTCTGAATCGGTAACTCCACTCTGTCTTCCTGAGACATAGCTCAGCCCCGCAACGTTGGTATCTTTAAATTGACCCGTTGCAGTTCTGGCTGTGGGTCGTCGGTCACTTGGAGTGTCATTCCCACCACCTCCCCCGCAACCAACGACAAAAAACAAAACTGTGAAAAGAGACAGAACAACTCTCATAATGCCCTCCTAAACTTTCTGATCTCCGACACACGTAGGCGTCGGGCTCTGCTAGCAGTCAGAACAGTTTCAGACGCTCCGCCTATTTCCCCCAGAGGGGTGTTTTATTTAACGGAAAGCCCGACAAGCGGACTGTTCCAACTGCTAGCGATTGAAATTATAACAGAAAAGGAAGGTGTAAGGTAGCCTGTTTTGGGATACAACTTAACAACTCGAATCCAAGCTAATTGTCCTTGCGGGTCTCTTTTTCATGATGCTATGTATTAACTGAAAATGGGCTCTTGTTCCTACTGGTGGCAATTGACTTTGTTCAAATACTATTGATATTTATTGATCAGGAGAGGGAGCAGTGGCTAAGCTGAAAGAGGAAATTGCTGTTTACGAAAAAATGCGCAATGACTTGGAAATTGATCACTTTGGAAAGTGGGTCATTGTTTACAACAAGGAACTTGCTGGAACATACGACTCTTTTGAGTTGGCAGCTGAAGACGCTGTAAAACGTTTCGGTCGAGGTCCTTATCTTATACGGAAAGTCGGTGCATCACCCATAACACTTCCCGCTTCCGTACTATACCACACAGATAATGTCGTCGGTTGATTGCGGGTTCAGAGAACAAAATCTCTTGGTGCAGCTTGGTCCTACTCTAGGAGTAGGAATCGGTTTCGATCCGAATTATTCTCCAAATGGTGTGTCTCCTCCCAATTTACCGGAAAGACTCTGGCCCGCCTTGGTGGATGCTGGCGCAGGTGAGAGTTGTATTGATTCAACTCTTGCTGATGAGTTACAGCTCCCTGTTTTCGACCGAATAAGTATATCTGGAGTTCATGGAAGGTCGGAGCTTAATTTGCATCTTGCTCAGATTCACGTTCCCTCTTTGCAGTTTACTACCTATGGTAGGTTTGCCGGTGTTCACTTAATTTCAGGAGGCCAACGACATTACGCTCTTATCGGCAGAAGTTTTCTGCGGAGCTTCAACATGGTTTATAATGGAAAAACGGGATCCGTTACTTTATCGCGTTAGATAAAAATCTCTCAACTTCCCTCTATAATGAGTTACGAATCGTTAATCTCCCTTAGGTACCTGAAGTCGGGAACTGGGCGTGGTTTTCTCTCCCTGATCGGTCTTATCTCCATTCTGGGCGTTCTCTTGGGAGTAGCATCGCTTGACGTGGTGCTTTCGGTCATGAAGGGGTTTGAGGATGAACTCAGGGACAAGATAATAGGTGCGAGTTCCCACGTAGTCGTAATGAGCTACGAAGGAGACTTCGAGGATTTTGCGGAAGTGGAGAAGAAACTTGAGCACTTTCCCGGTGTAACCTCGACAAGTCCCTTTATTTACAATCACGGCATGCTTGTCACGGAATATGCCGTTTCAGGTTCCGTGATAAGGGGGATAGACCCAAACAATTCTGCCTCGGTTGCCGCTGTGGCTGAAGCGGTGGGAAAAGGAAGCTTGCTGGAGGCAGGCAAGAACCGTGACGTCCTCTTTGATGAAGGGGTCCGGATTGTTTCTGGGCTTTCGCGTAAGACTGCTTCCGGCCATCCTCCGATCATCATAGGCAGGGAACTTTCAAATCTGATTGGCGCGACAATCGGGGATACGGTAAACCTTGTTTCCCCCTACGGGAAGATCGGTCCTTTCGGCCCGACTGCAAAGATAAGAAAATTCGGTGTAATAGGTGTTTTTGATTACGGCATGATTGAATACGATTCGTCTACCGCCTACGTATCGCTTGAGGATGCCATGAATTTCTTCGAAACCCGAAGCAAGATAACTGGCATAGAAATCAGGGTGGAAGACATATACCAGGCGCGGGAAACAGGGGACAAGATAGCCGAAACTCTCGGCTTTCCTTTCTACGCGAGGAACTGGGAGGACTCAAACAGAAGCCTTTTCAGGGCGCTTCGCCTTGAGAGAATGGCGATAGGAATATTTCTCGGGTTTATAGTTCTTGTCGCCGCCTTGAATATAGTCAGCACGCTTACGATGCTCGTTATGGAGAAAAAAAGGGACATAGCGGTGCTCATATCCATGGGGGCTCGCAAAAGCGGGATCAGGAGGATATTTGTCTACGACGGAATGATAATAGGGACCGCCGGAACACTTCTCGGCACGCTCTTGGGATACCTGATCTGCCGCTTTCTTGAGACCAGCAATTTTATAAAGGAAGCGATCCCGTTTGATGACAACGTGTATCCTATTTCCGAATTCCCTGTTAGGATAGAGCCGGTTTATTTTCTCGTCGTGGCGGCATCAAGCCTGCTTATATGTTTTCTTGCGACTCTGTACCCGTCTTACAGGGCTTCGAGAGAAAACCCCGTGGAGTCATTGAGATATGAATGAAATACTGTACAAGGTCAGGGGACTGGGAAAGGTTTTCAATAAGTCGGGCAGCAGCGTGCGCGCTCTTGGCGGAGTGAATATGGATATTTCTGCCGGAGAAACCCTAGGAGTCGTGGGAGTGTCGGGTTCGGGGAAAAGCACCCTTCTTCACATACTTGGCACTCTTGAGCCCCCGACAGAAGGTTCGGTTTTCTACAGGGGGAAGGATCTTTTCAGCCAAGATGAAGAAGAGCTCTCGGTTTTCAGAAACTCGGAAATTGGATTTATTTTTCAATTTCATTACCTTCTTATAGAATTCACGGCGCTTGAAAACGTCATGATGCCGTGTCTTATAGCAAGACAGAGCCTTGCTGTGGCGAGACAAAAGGCTTGCGATGTGCTTGAGAAGGTGGGACTTTCCGAGCGTCTCAACCATCTTCCGGGAGAGCTTTCTGGGGGAGAGCAGCAGAGAGTGGCGATCGCCAGATCGATTGTCAGAGGGCCGAAAGTGATACTTGCCGACGAGCCCACGGGGAATCTTGACAAAAAAACGGGATTCTCGGTTCTTGATCTGTTCTGCAGGCTTAACGAAGATTACGGGGTTACGGTTGTAATGGTTACGCATAACGACGAATTTGCGAAGAGAATGAAAAAAACTGTTAAAATATCGGACGGGATGGTTGCCGATGCGTAATAGTTTCCTACTGTACCTAGCCGTTTTTCTCCTTCTGGCGGCGTTCTCAATCTCTGATTCCATGGCCCAGAATCGCCCGGCCGGAATAGAAAATCCTCCGTCTTTTAAGGGGACGGTTGCTGAGGTGGTGGTCTCTGGCAACCGGAGAACCGAAACCTCCCTTATAGATCTCAATATAGAGACCAAGCAAGGCGATAAGTACTCCCCGCAGGCTGTAAAAGAGGACCTGAAGAGAATATACAAGCTTGATTTCTTCCAGCAGGTTCTTGTTGACGTCAAGCCAATTGAAGGTGGTCTCAGGGTTGAGTTTATCGTTGAAGAGAACCCCATACTTGCCGATATCAAGCTTTCAGGAAACGACAAGCTTAAGGAAGATGACATAAAGGAGGCGCTGGCATTCAGGGAAGGGCGTATCGTCAGTCTGAGGAAGATAACGGAAGGCAGGGAAATAATACTTGCCCTCGCTTCCGAGAAGGGTCTGGTTGGAACCGAGATTGAGTATGAGATCGAACCCAGGGGGGATGGCGTGGTGGATGTTGTATACCGAATCGACGAGGGGGAGAGAAAGTACATAAAGCAGGTCGAATTTGTCGGAAACAGCAAGATTGAAACGAAGAAAATCAAAAAGAATATCTATTCAAAGCCCAAGTATTTCTTCTCTTTCATAACGAAAAGGGGTCTTTTCAAGATTGAGGAGATAAAAAGGGATTCTGACAGGATAAAAGCGGTCTACATAGATAAGGGGTATCTTGACATAAAGGTGTCTGAACCTGCGGTACGTTACGATGAGGAAAAAGACGGCTACGTGGTCAGCTTCTCTATAGAGGAGGGGTCCCAGTACAAGGTGTCCGTGATAACGTTCTCCGGGGAACTTGCCGAGGAGCAGGACGAAATACGCCCTGATCTCGGACTTTCTCCCGACTCCGTTTTCAGCAGCTTCACGCTTCAGTCCGACATCGGGAAAATAACCGATTTTTACGGGGACAAGGGATATGCCTTTGCGAACGTGACCCCGGATGTGCGCCTCGACAAGGAAAACAGCTTCGTCAGCATTGATTACTCGATTGAAAAAGGCGAGGAAGTATACATAAGAAACATAAATATTCTGGACAACACCAGAACGAGAGACCAGGTTGTAAGAAGAGAACTTTCACTTGAGGAACAGAGCCTGTACAGCGTTTCAAAACTGAGAGCGGCGCGCTATGAGACCGCTCGCCTCGGTTACTTTGAGGACAACGTTGAGGTGCTGACCCACAGGGTTGAGGGAACGGACGATCTTCTGGATGTCGACATAAAGGTTGAGGAGCGTCCGACCGGATTTTTCAGCCTCGGCGGCGGAGTGAGTTCCGTTGAGAATTTCCTTTTCGCGGGCCAGATACAGGAGTCCAATCTTTTCGGGTACGGAAAGACCCTTTCCCTTGATGCGCAGGTCGGCGGCGTGACCAAGGTTCTCAGTCTCAACTATCAGGACCCTTATTTTCTCGGCACCAACTGGCTTCTGGATATCAGTATGTATACACATGACAGGGATTACAGGGATTTTGAGAGGGCGGCCAAGGGTATCTCCGTGGGAGTGGGAAGAAGAATAAAGAGATATTTCCAGGTGCGGGTCTTCCAGGAATTCTCAAAGCAGGACGTGCACAATGTCCGGGGAGACGCGCTGTTTGTCCTCTCTGAAACCGAGAGAACCGTGGTTTCCACCGGAGTGGGGGTGTCCTGGGATAAAAGAAACAACTATCTTGATCCCACAAAGGGTTTCCTTCTGAGTACGGCGGTTGAGTACGCCGGGCTTTTTGCGGGCAACACCGACTTTATAAAATATAACGCCACGGCCAAGTCCTGGATTCCGTTCTGGAAAGACACGTATTTTGCCACAAAGGCGAATTACGGGCTCCTGCATCTCATAGATGCCGGCGATGATCTTGTTGTTGAGGAGAGATTTTTTCTCGGCGGTCCCAACACACTGAGAGGCTTCCGCTACAGGAGAGTGGGTCCCAGAAGGCCGACCGACACTGGAGGTTATGTAATAATCGGAGGTGTTTCCCAGGTTCTGGGGTCTATTGACTTTGTTGTTCCCTTAAGCAAGACTGTCGGGCTTAAGGCCGTAGCCTTTTTTGATATAGGCAATTCTTTTGATAAAGGTGAATTCAGCTTCAATCCTTCGGACCTCAGGAAGGATGCCGGTTTCGGTCTCAGGTGGATATCTCCCTTGGGACCAATGAAGCTTGATATAGGCTTCCCGATAGGCGACAGGCTTCGGGATGAGGAGAAGTATGAAGTACAGTTTACGGTTGGCAATTTGTTCTGATCAGGCAGTCTATTTCTTTAAGGAGGCATTGGATTAAATGAAAAAATGTTTATTGCTTGCTATTGGATTTTTCATGTTTTTTGCATTCTCTTTCTCTGCTTACGCTCAGCAGAAAATAGCTTATGTAGATCTTCAATTAGTTCTCAGCGAGTCAAAGCCTGCAAAGGCAGACATGGCTTTGCTCCGGAAAGAAGAAGAAGCAAAAAAAACCGTGATAGAACAGAAAACAAAGGCCCTTGAAGATATGAGGCAGGATCTGATACAAAACGGAGAGATGATGAGCGGAAGCAAGAGAAGAAACCTTGCGGAAATCATAGAAAAAAAGCAGAAGGACCTGAACAGGACAATAGAAGACATGCGACTTGAACTTCGTAGAAAGCAACTTGAGTTGGAACAGAATTTTATTATAGAAATACAGGCTATAGCTAAAAAGATAGGCAAGCAGGAAGGATTTGACATTATTTTTTCAAAGACGGGAGCGGGCATTCTATACGTCAATCCATCCTCGGACATAACTCAGAAAGTCATATCGGCTTACGACGCTTCCAGGTAAATGAAGTTAGGAGTGGAGGAAGTAAAGGAACTTATTCCTCACAGAGAACCTTTCCTGTTCGTAGACTCTGTTCTGGAAATTGAAAAGGGCAAGAAGATCACTGCCGAAAAGCTGTTTTCTCCGGAAGAATTTTTTTTCAGGGGACATTTCCCCGGCAATCCTATAGTTCCGGGAGTGATAATTACCGAAGCGCTGGGCCAGGCCGGAGGAGTTCTCTTCAACTATTCTTTTAGGGATGAGCTGAAAAAAGAAGGTTTTGAAAACGCCTATCTTATGAGCCTTGACCGTTGCCGGTTCAGGGCGCCGGTGGTTCCGGGCGACAAGATAGTTCTTGAGGTTGAGCTCGTCAGAAGACGATCGAGAATAATATTCTTTTCCGCAAAAGCCTCCGTTGGCGGAAAGAAGGTGGCGGAGGCGGAAATTTCCGCTTGCCTTGTATGACTTCTATATGGGTAAGGTTATCTTAGTTCTTTTAGCGTTTTTTTGCTCAGCCGCTTTAAATGCTCATGCTTGTCAGGGAGTGAGAGAACAACCGGAATCTCACCAGATAGTGATAGATTTTATGCGGGATGCGGCACGCCGCATGAAATCCACGGATTATTCCGATTTAACTTCAAGAGTTGTAGAAGTCACTCCGATTGATGATGCCTCTGATTATACTCATGTATTAATAATGCATAAATCACGTGGAAAAGAGACTACGGGTTTAATAAAGTTAGATAAAAATTGCCTAATAGTATCTACAAGTGTGGTTGATGAATTAGTCCGGGATTATTATTTACCATGGATAAACCTACACTGGTTGAATTATGGTGTCAGGCGCAAGGACATCCACTAAATTTACTTCCATTATGTTTTCATGTTATTGACATTTTCGTTAATAGCCATATCATATTTTGTTTACTGTAGAAAGGGTTGTTTTACCCAATTTCAAGTTGGTCAGACAAGTGAATCCAGAATTCATAAAAATAAAAAGCTGGCGTAGCTCAGGGGTAGAGCAGCTGATTTGTAATCAGCCGGTCGGGGGTTCGAATCCCTTCGCCAGC
>JAPOYE010000014.1 GCA_026706695.1 Candidatus Dadabacteria bacterium
CTCTTCATTATCATAAACTGCGGGCATTGTCGCGCGGCCCAGCCTGCGTCAACAGGGTAAATAAAAAAGGGAATTAGTGCCTGCCAAAAAACCTCCTACAAACACTGCTTGCGGAATTGACTTTTCCCCGCTATTAGCTTTATTAACTTTCTCTATGAGTTCACTTGAGAATATCTATACGAAGGTTTTTGAAGGTAAGCGGATATCGTCCGACGAAGCCGCCTTGCTTCTCGGTAGGGCCGACCTGCTCCAGCTAGGTTCTCTGGCCGATATCGTAAGGAAAAGATTTAATCCGGAAAACATGGTGACCTTCGTTGCGGACACAAACCCCAACTATACGAATGTCTGCGACACCGAGTGTCTTTTCTGCGCCTTCTGGAGACCGCCGGGCGCCTACGACGCCTACACCCTGAGCGTCGACAAGGTAATCGAAATAATGCGCACTTCGTACCACAACGGCGCCACTACGGTACTTCTGCAAGGCGGACACAACCCAGAACTCAAGCTTGATTACTATATCGAGATAGTAGAAAGGGCCACAAGAGAGATACCGGAGCTTCATCTCCACGCCTTCTCCGCCCCGGAGATAGCCGCCATTGCCAAGTATGAAAACCTCGACACGAGATACGTGCTGCAAAGCCTCTGGGACGCGGGACTGAGAACAATACCCGGAGGCGGAGCCGAGGTACTGACAAACAGAACAAGAAAAGCGATAAGCCCTCTCAAGATAGATGCCGACACCTGGATGAAAATCACCAGGGAAGCTCACCTTGCAGGCTTTAAGACGACCGCAACCATGATGTTCGGACACCTTGAGGATGACGAAGATATAATTGAGCACCTGCTGAGAATAAGAGAGCTTCAAGACGAAACCGGGAACTTCCTGGCGTTTATCCCGTGGACGTTCAAGCCGAAAAACACCTTGCTTGAAAAAAGAATAAAAGACGAAGTCGGCGGGGAGAGATACCTGAGGGTTCTCTCGGTATGCAGGATATTCCTTGACAACTTCAAGCACGTACAGGGTTCGTGGTTTACCCAGGGAAAGAAAATGGGTTCAATGTCCCTGCACTACGGCGCAAGCGACCTCGGGGGGACCCTTTACGATGAAAATGTCCTCGGGTGCGCGGAGAACAAAATACGCTCGACCGTGGATGAACTGGTACATATGATAAGAAGCGCCGGGTTCAATCCCGCGCAGAGAAACACTTATTACGAAATTCTGGAAAAATTCTAGAACGGATACACAAACTGCTGCAAAAAGAAGTTTTCCTCCAGCGCAAATTTAACAGAAACATGTCGACACCCGCAGCTCTGTTTTCCATAGACAGAGTCAGTCTCTACATGCAGAGTTGACGCCGTAACCATAATGTGCTAGTTTTACCTTGTATACCAAGATAAGGATAGTTAACATGGTAAAAATTCTCGTCGCCGATGAGGTATGGATAGCAACGGCACTGCTTCATATAAAGAATCCCGACCGAGGAGACTTCGCTGTCAGGGAAATAGTTCGTCAGGCAGAAATCGAGAAAGTCGCTGGCCCGGAGCCACTAAGACCAGGAGTGCAGATTCATGCTTACCTCCACTGCGTAGCCAACAGGCCTCCCAATCCGGGAAGATACAGAATGCTGACTGAAACATCCAGAGGGCGCCGTCGCCTGTTCAAGCCCGGCGACCCGTACCACGATCTTCGTACCGGAAAAAATGTCCCAAATGAGAAAGATATTCCAAAGAAGTATCACGAGTTGCTCGACTGGTATAATCATGATTATACAGAAGGCGCCAATACCAAGGAGGTTGACCCGATACTTTCACTACGTGGCATGGGAAAAGAGATATGGGCCCAAGAAGACGCGGACTCCTACGTCAGTCAACTTCGTGCGGGATGGCAATGAGCAGAATTTTCTGGGACACGAATCTCTTCATATATCTCTTTGAAGACAAAGGCGAACGGAGCGAGCGAGTTGCGGCATTGCGCCAACGGATGATTGAACGCGAAGATGAATTGCTCACCTCGACGCTCACGTTGGGCGAAATCCTGGTCAGACCCAGGGAGACGGGCAACGATGAACTCGCACATGCTTACGAACTTGCGATTTCCGCGGCCGCGGCAGTACTGCCGCTTGATTCTCCCGCCGCTCTCAGGTTTGCTGAAATCCGCCAGGACCGTTCAATCAAGGCTCCGGACGCCATACAGCTTGCGTGCGCGTCTGTTGCACACACAGACCTGTTCATTACAAATGATAATCGCCTGAGCAGAAAAAACATCCGCGGGATTCAGTTCATCCAGTCCCTTGAAAATGCGGTTCTCTGAACCACGCGTCGGTTATCCGCGCAGAATTAGAACTTGTCCCGTATTCTACGAAAAACACAGCAATCGGCATTTTCAACGGGAGCCGTTAAGAACTATCACCCAGCTGTTTCCCGCAAAGTCCACGCAACAGTCGATTTTCGTTCTTTGCGAAAAAACATAGTCAAAGAATTCAAGCGCGCTGCTCGTATGCACAGGGGCCCCGAGATAGTCCTCTAAATTCTCCGCGGAAACACCCGAACACTCAAAGGCGCAAAGCTCAAAATCAACCGCCGTATTCCTGTCAACCGGGAAATCGCCCCGCGAAAAAGAAGCGCTTATATGAGAAGTTTCGGAGGCAATTTCCATCCTGACGTCAAAGCCACCACCGAAAAGGCAGAAGATCTCGGCAAACACCTCGTCTATTGAATCAAGATAAAACTCCCTCGCCTGCGGCTTTGTACCCATTTTCACGTGGAGAACCGGGAGAACTCCTCGGCTCTTTGTTTTATGGACTGATAGTCGTCTCCTCCGCTCAAAAGCGCCGTAGACACCCCGGCAAGCGCGGCTCCCGCCGAGAGATAATCCCGGATGTTGTCCGCGGTAACTCCTCCGGTGACCATGATATCAATAAATCCGAGAGGTTCCTTTATGGCTTTCACGTAACCCGGACCGAAGCTCGAAGCGGGGAATATCTTTACGAAGTCCGCTCCGATGCTGCGGGCGTTAACCATCTCAGAGGATGTAAAGGCGCCGGAGACCGCCGTGATGCCGTTTTTCCGGCAATACTCGATTATCCCGGGGTCGGTGTGCGGAGAAACTATGAAACGGGCCCCGCAGTCACTCATCCGTTCGGCGGAATCACGGTCAAGAACCGTACCCGCCCCGACGCATATTCCGTCCTGCGAGGCAAGTTCCCGAAGAAGCCTTTCAGAACCCGGAGAGATTGATATGACTTCTATAATTCTTATCCCGCCGTCGACGCATCCCCTTGCGAATTCAAGAGATTTTTCATAACTGGCGGACCTGATAACGGCCACGACCCTGTTTTTCCTCATAAACTCAATCACAGTTTTCTCCATGGCGCGCGGTTTGAGACTTAAAAACTTTTAAGGTACACTGAGACTGGCCTGTTTTAATCCCCCCAAAGGGGCAAATTATGAAGAATTCGGAACTCAGAACCGAAAACAAGATATCGCAATTCATAAAAAGAAGCAAAGAACTGGGGCTTAAGGTAACTCCTCAGAGAATAGCGATATACAGGGAGCTCGCGGGAAGCATGCAGCACCCGAGCACCGAGATGATCTACAAGAACATAAAGGACTACTATCCGAACATATCCCTTACCACCGTGTACAGAACGCTTGAGACATTCGAGCGAATGGGACTCATATCAGTAGTTAACACCTTGTATCACGCCGCAAGATACGACGCCAACATGGAACCCCACCACCATGTCGTATGCGTAAAATGCAAAAAGATAGAGGACATCTACGACGATTCCATGGCTTACTCGGAACTTGACCCGCAAATAGACAACTACAAGATTCTTGGATACTCGGTGCTTTTCAGCGGAATCTGCGAGGAATGCAAAGCCCTTAACAACTGACCGAAAACGGGCTGTTTCTTGCAAGGCCGCCTAAAAGAGCGGAAAAATGAAAATCCCGCAAGGCTTTGAACGAGCCATAAACTTCAGTCTTCTGGATTCCATATTCTCAAGAAGGTCGCGCCGCTTCGGCCTCGGGATGGAAATTCCCGAGGGAAACCTGGCTTACAGTTCCGCTCACGATCCGGTTCCCCTCTCCGAACTTGAAGAGGCTTTTTTGATCTGGGCGGGCACGGGAACCACGGGCCTTTCCCTAGGGGACCTTCCGAGAACCGGCATATCGTGGCTTTTCCAGTGGACCGGCAGAAGCTGGCCGTGCTCCTGCAACTCTCATTCGACCGAACTTTTCTACACAAACGACGAAGGCGTTTACATGGTGCGGCTTTTTGACCTCATGCCCCCCGACACATCCATCTTCATGTCGCTTGACAGGGAAAAGCAGCTTGAAAAAATAGTCGAACTTTTCAGGGCAAGCAGAATTACCCTTGAGAACCAAAGAGCCGATCTCCCGAAGGGAGAACCCGGCCTTTTCGACTTTAACGCATGGAATACAAACAAGCCGGGAACGACTTTCTTTATCCCGGTGACCAACACCACAGTCGAGTACATGGTGCTTCTGTTCATATACTTCGGCGCCAAGTACGGATTTAACATTATTGACGAACTCAACGGGGGAAGATCGTGCGGTCTTGATAAGTGGATAGAGAAAGGCTACATAAGAAACGACGTCAGGCTTTCTCTGTTCGATCTGGAATTAAGGGTGCTGACCACGCTTAACGTGGAACAGGCCTTTATAAGCCAGAACATGAATCTCGCGCTGCAGGCCCTGGGTCTCGGAGGCTGGACTTTCACCGGACTGCTTCCCCATTACGCGCTCGGGGTCGACCCTTCCCACAAAGGACTCGGATTTCGGTTCGTCCAGCCGGAGGAAAGCCTCAGGAGCACAAACCCGCCTTATCCCGTCGGAAGGGACGGAGTTTTCGAATCCCTCTGCCCTCCCTACGTGGCGGATATGAGCGAAGCCGTCGACAGGTTTCTAGAGGTAAGGGGGCAATTCTGGAAGGAGGACAATCCGTTCCCCTACAGAGATCCCGCGTCAATCCTGCGTGACGAATACCATCCCTCCGAAGTCAGAATACAGATAGTAAAGGATTTCTGCACCTACGTTTATGAGAACTATGGAAGATTCCCGGCTTTCCTGGACCCGATGTTCGTACGGCTGGTATTTCAGGCCCACCACCTTGATCTTGAATTCTACGATAAGTATTTCGAGAAAGATTCATACCACGACCTGCACAGAGAACACTTCAAGCTCTGGCATCCGGAAATTGAAGACCCTTTCGGGAAATAGGTCGCAGTTAACATAGGCAGCCTTCGCTCAGGATTTCGCCCTTTCGAGATAGTTCCCGTTTCTCGTATCGACTTTTATCATGTCCCCGATGTTGATAAAAAGAGGAACGGCCACCACCGCTCCGGTTTCTATGGTCGCCGGTTTCGTGGTACTTGAAACCGTATCTCCCTTCACTCCAGGTTCTGTGTGGGTAACCTCGAAGACAACAGCCGTGGGAAGTTCCACTCCTATGAGTTCTCCTTCATGCATCTGCACCATGACTTCCTGCTGTTCCTTGAGAAACTTCGTCGTATCCCCTATTGCATCCGCCCTGAAAGGAAACTGGTCGAAAGTCTCGGAATCCATAAAGTAAAACATCTCATCGTCCCTGTAGAGATACTGCATGGTTCTTTTCTGGATATCGGGAACGTTAAACGTATCTCCCGCGCGGAATTTCATTTCCCGTACGGCTCCCGTGGCGATATTCTTAAGTCTCGCCGTAACTATCGGGCTTCTCTGCGCCATTTTTGAATGCTTGTACTCGACTATCTCCCAGATCGCCCCTTCGGTCTCAATCTTCATGCCCTTGTGAAAACCACTCGTGTCAACAACAGCCATTTCGGATTCGATCCTCCTTTACGAATTTGCAAAAAGCAATTTTTCTCGGAAATTCTCGCTTGCCATCACAATGCATCAACCTTAAGAATCAGGTTCTCTTAAACATCTTTTCAAGCATATTGTACGATATCCGGGTCGCTACCGGCCGACCGTGAGGGCAGGCGTGCGGATTCTCGGAAGCGTCCATATCGGCAAAAAGAGTCCGCGCTTCCTGTTCCGAGAGGGTTCGGTTTGCGGTTATCGAACTGTGGCACGCCATGGTCGCACACACGGCGTCAAGATGCCCCTCCAAGCTTTTGGGGTCTCCCAGACCATCAAGCTCATCAAACAGGTCGCCAAAAACCCGGGCGTAATCAGAGTCTCTTAAAAACCCCGGGACGGATTTCACTCTCACCGCGTTTTCTCCGAAAACTTCAAAATCAAAGCCGAGCTTCTCCATTTCTTCTGCAAACTGCTGCGCCGTATTGATTTCCCGGACCGTAAGTTCGACGACTTCGGGGATGAGAAGTTTCTGGGAGCAGGAAAAAGCTTCTTCGAGATAGGATTTTTTTATTCTCTCGAAGTTAACCCGCTCATGGGCCGCATGCTGGTCAACAAGAATGATGCCGTCCGGGTCCTCGCATACGAGATAAAGTTTTCCTACCTGTCCGAGAAACCTGAGGTTTGAATAAAAGCCACCGGAGAACATACCCTCTCCTGTCGCCTCTGGAGATTTCTCAGGTATAGAGGAAGCGCCGTTGTGAGGATATGGAGACCCCAACTCAGGATTGTGAGCGGCCTGGGTGGAAGCTGCTTTTGGCGAAGGCCCTGTGGTGGAGTACCCCTTGTTCTCGGAAAATCCGGGATCTTTTTGCTTCTCGTAGAAATCTTCAAGAGCCTTCTGGGTTCTTTCCCTGTAGCCCTTCATCCAAGGGGCATCGGCAAGCATGCCGCCTATCGCGCGGCGAATGCTCTGGCCAACTTCGTACTGGTTCTCGAACATCACCTCACTTTTGGTAGGATGTACGTTCACGTCCACCAAGGCGGGATCCCTTTCAATAAAGACCGCCCCTTGGGGGTATTTCCCCTTTTCAACCATCCTTCCGTAGCACTCCATTATAATCCTGTTTATAAAACGGTCCCTTACGGGTCTTGCATTTACGTAAGTAAAGAACCTGCGCATCGAGGAACGTGGATCCAGAGGACTTCCTAGGAAGCCCCGCAGGGCCAGCGTCTCGTCTTCAAAGTCCACAGGGTAAAGCGGCGTGCCGGGAATTATCTGCGCTATGCGCTGCGCAAAGGACTCGCTTGCGCCGTAGCGATGGATGGTTCTTCCATCCGAGGAGACCTCAAAAGATACCCCGGGGCGTGAAAGGGTCTCGCGCTGGACAACTTCAAGAACCCTGCCGAGCTCGGTCTCCGGCCTTTTGAGAAACTTAAGCCGCGGCGGGGTGTTGAAAAACAGGTTCTTAACCTCAACGGACGAACCCACAGGAGACGCAGTCTCCTTTATCTTCCTTACGACCCCGCCTTCGATGTAGATTTCGGTACCGGATCCTGACCCCTCGGCGGCAGTTATCATTCTGAACCTTGAAACGCTGGCTATACTCGGAAGGGCTTCGCCGCGAAAACCGAGAGTTCCAATCGAGAAAAGATCGTCAATATCCCTTATCTTGCTCGTGGCGTGACGTTCAATGCTCATGAGGGCATCGTCACGGGACATCCCGTGGCCGTTATCAACCACCCTTACTAGCCGCTTGCCCCCGGCTTCAAGGTGTATGGATATTCTGGTTGCCCCGGCGTCAATTGAGTTTTCAACAAGCTCTTTTACTACGGAAGCTGGTCTTTCGACTATTTCTCCGGCGGCTATCTTAGAGACAAGTACATCCGGAAGTGTTCTGATTCTTGCCATTAATACCTTAGAAAAGCTTAAGCAGAATAAACAGGATGAGTATGATCAGGGGCAAAATGACCGCGGCAACCGAGAAAAAGGAAAAAGCCGAGAGGGTTTTTTTCGGGTGCGTCCCGAAAACGTCCCGCGACTGTTCTTCCACTACGCCGAAATATTTTTTAAACATCTTTGTCTTCTCCGGATGGCGTTGGGGGCGCCTTCTCCGCTCTTGCCTTGTTAAGCGATTTAACCAGAGATTCGACCGAGACCGCCGGAAGGGTTACTAGTTCGACCGTTCCCCTTGAGCAGAGGTCAACCGAGACCTTTCCTATGGTCTCGTTATCGGGTGCCTCCACTATGTTTACAAAATCGTATCTACCCAGAGTCGCATACTGCTCAAGAACCCTGACGCCTATGTCCTCAAGCTCCTTGTCGACTTCCTTTATTCTCCCGGGCCGTTCCTTTACAGTTTTTCTGCCCTCAGGAGTAAGTCTGCTGAGTAATATGTAAATTGCCATTGAAAAAACCCTCTGTTTCCATGAGTTACGGCGAATCTTGCGCCGAGAAAACCTTTAGTTGACGGTAGCCGCTCTAGATTTATAAGGGAATTATGTATTTATAACCTTTTTGGAAGATATCTCAAGGAAAAAAGTCTTCGCCCAGAACTTCCATAACAAAAACTCTTCGGTATATTACTATAAATATTTTTTAAGACCTGATGGAAAGCATATTTCACGCCGCGACAATCACGCTTGCCCTTTTGCTTTTTCCGCTTCTTCTCTCTCCGCAAGCGGAGGTCGCTTATGCGCAGCAGCTAAACCCCCGGGAAGATCTCACCGTAACGGACTACTCGTGGAAATCCTACGGAGTGGGGCGTATGGCAACGCTTTCAGAAATAACCGTCGCAAACTCCGGCGGAACCAACTACAAGAACATCAAAATCAGGATTGATCTGTTTACAAGAACCGGCAAGCTCCTAGGCTCACTTCACGGAAAGATAACCGGGGAACTGCCCGCGGGAAGCCGAAAAACCTTCTCCAACCTGGATATGGGTTTCATGAACTCGGATCTTGAAGACTCCGAGGCGATGGTGACCGGCGCCGAGGTGTCGGGAAGTTCTTCGTCCGCGGGTGCCGAGAACGTGATTTTCATAAAGAACTGGGAGTTTGAAGGCGCGAGCTTCGGAACGGAGGGTTTCATAACGGAAATCACCCTTGAGAACACAGGAAAAACCCACTTTAAGAGCATAAAACTGCTTTTAACGGAAAAAGAGGGCGGAACCGGACCGGGCAGCACCCACCTGTCCTCGGTGACGATACACAACGTACTTCCCGCCGGAGAGGAAAGAACTTTTACGGGGATAAACGTCGGTTTCTCGAGTCCGAACGCTGTTGAAAGATCTATTGCCGTCTCCGGTGCCGAGGTGATAACGACAAAGGAACTCAATTACATCCTTTCCGGCGGGGGAAGCCTGGGAGAGAGGATAAAGAAAAAAATCAGTTCCGTCAGCATACTAAGAAAAAAAGACGGGGAGAAAAAAGCCGAACCGCGCCAACAAGCACCATCCTCGGATGAATCCGAAAGCACTTACGAAAGCGTTCCTCCTCCGACCAGTTCGGTCGGCTCTACCGATTCGGCCGCAGACAGGAACACGGAATTTTACCAAGAACAGCCCAGAGAAGCTTTCCCCAAACACGATATAGTAATAAGGGAGTTTGAATGGGGAAGCGGAATCCCCGGGGCAACCGCGACATTAAGCAAGCTAGTCATTGAGAACATAAGCGACATTGCTTACGAGAAAATAGAGCTTGAAATAGAGTTTTTCAAATCCTCAAACACCCCTTTCGGATCAAACCGCTTCAAGATAAAAAAAGTCTTGGCTCCGAAACAGGTGATGTGGCTCAGGAATGTTCAGGTCGGATTTATAAGCAAGCTTCCCGACCCGAATCTTATAAAACTCAGAGTGGTAAAAGCAAAAGCGATCATGTAGATGATCTTAAAGCTTGTGCCAAGATGGGGAGGAATTAAATCCTGGGGATTTCTCTAGCTTCCAACTAACTCGAGGGATTGTTTTATCGTTTCGACCAGCTTGTCTCTGAACTGCTCTATTCCTTCAAAGGGAACGACTATGCTTGAGCGGCCGCCGCTTAGTTCGGTAATCCTAAGGTACTGACCCTTGTGGTTCTCCTTGACGTCAAAGAAAAACCTTTTGGACTCAATATCAACGTGGTTACTTACATGCTCCTTTTCTGTCCTTTCTTCCATCTAATTCCGCCTCCTAGAAAAATTTATTGGAACAATTATTGAGGCATGACTATAACCCCTGAAAAACAAAAAGCAAACAATTCTTTTATAGCCCCGAAAATACAGATATATTCAGGAAGAGAACCCGCGAAAATGGCAAGAATAAAAATAGATCTACCGAGCAGATTCGTCTTTTCAACGCAAATTCCGATAAGAATAGACGACATAAATTACGGTTCTCATCTTGGACACGACTCCGTGTTAACCCTCGCGCACGAGGCCCGCGTAAGATTCCTCGCGACACACGGCTACACTGAAGCCGATATAGAGGGAGTGGGAATTATAATGGGAGACGTAGGGATCACCTACAGTTCGGAAGCGTTTTACGGGGACGTAATGGAAATAAGCATCGGCATCGGCGAGTATGGCAACAATTTTCTCGAACTTATCTACGCACTGGTGAACGAAAAAAACGGCAAGGAGATCGCCAAGGTCAAGACCTCTCTCGTATTTTTTAACTACAAAGAGAGAAAAACCGTGCGGATGCCGGAGGAATTCCGAAGGAAAATCATCCCCGGAGAATAATCACCGATAGTTGCCCGCTACTCTTTGTTTTTAGGGGCGTAGCCGATGTAAATCGTGTTTTTACGTTTCTTTACCAGAAAGAGATACTGCTTTCCGGGTTCCAGACCGCCTATGATCTTGTTGTAGTCCCCAAGGTTCGCCACGGGGTTCTTGTTAACCTCCAGTATAACGTCCCCGGGACGAAATCCCGCCTCCCAGGCTGAGCTGCCACGGTTTACGTTCGTAACCAGCACCCCGGCTTTATCCTCAACGCCGAACCGCGCGGCGATATCCGGGGTAATGTCACTTAATTCAATATCTTCGTCCCCCTGAGACTCTGCAGGAGTCTCTTCATCCGGCATCTTGCCAAGAACAACGGAAATCTCCTCGCGCTTCCCGTCGCGGAGAACCGTGATCTTAGAGGAAGTGCCGGGAGCTTTCATTCCCACGAGCTTGGATAAAGACGTAAACTCCTTTATAGGCTCTCCGTCAAATTTCACTACCACGTCTCCTCTTCGCAGACCCGCTTTCTCCGCAGGGCTTCCCGGGCTTATATCGGATATAAGAGCCCCATCGGTACTCTCATGCCCTATGCTCTCGGCTATCTCCTGCGTTATAGGCTGAATAACGACTCCCAGCCACCCCCTGACCACCTTGCCTTTTTCCATGAGCTGGGATATGACCCCCTTGGCCATGTTGGTTGGGATAGAAAACCCTATTCCCTGGCCTCTGGCTGCTATTGCGGTGTTAACACCAACTACCTCCCCTCCCAAGTTAAAAAGCGGACCTCCGCTGTTTCCGGGGTTGAGGGACGCATCGGTCTGAATGAAATCATCGTAGGCCCCGAGACCCAGAGACCTTCCCTTCGCGCTCACTATTCCGACCGTCACGGTGTAGCCGAGTCCGAAGGGGTTTCCAATCGCCATGACCCAGTCGCCGATTCTAAGCTTGTCCGAATCTCCAAAAACAACGGGCTTCAGCTTTTTTTCAGGCTTTATCTTCAGAACCGCAAGGTCCGTTTTGGTGTCCTGTCCCACAATCTCGGCCGTATACCTCGACCCGTCGTAGAGAACGACCTGTATATCTTCTGCCCTGCTGATCACATGGTTGTTGGTAACTATATAGCCGTCTTTGCTGACTATGAACCCGGAGCCCAAGCCCTTTTTCCTGAACTCCCGCTCCCGGTCGTTCGGAAAAAATCTCTTGAAAAACTCCTCGAAAGGGTCCCCCTCGCCAAAATCAGGAAGCACCTTCCCCCGTTTTACAACACTCGTGGTGCTTATGTTCACAACAGAATGCTTCTGTTTTTCGACAAGACCCGCAAGGGAGGGGAATTTTACAGAAGAACCTGAAGAAGAAAGAAGTTCCGGGACATTCTCGCGCGACCGGGATCCGGAGCTCTCTTCGTCATCCTCCATCTTGGCGCACGAAAAGGAACCCACAAGTAAAAAACAGGCAGCAAAAAACAGGAAAACAGTTCTCTTCATAGTTAAAGCCTCCAATTTCCTTTGAGCATCCCAATTACTTTATCAGCAACTTCTGAGACACTCATATCATCCGTAAGAACAACATACGGCGAGAGTTCGTAAATATTCTTTCTTTTCATGAAAAGCTCATAGAACTCGGCCCTAGGGTCCTTGACGTCAAGAAGGGGCCTTCCCTTCTCGCTCCTCACCCTGTTCCAAAGGGTATCGATATCCGCCCGCAGATAGAAAACTTCACCCGACGCGGCCATTATCTCGCGATTGCGCTGTCGCAGAACCGCACCTCCTCCCGTTGAGATCACGACCGGGGGTGTTTTCCGCGAAAGAGCGGCGAGCATATCTGTTTCCTTCTTCCTGAAGCTCTCCTCTCCCTCCGCTTCAAAGATCCCGGTTACAGAAAGACCTTCGGCCCGTTCCACTTCACTGTCAAGATCGTAGAAATCCATTCGCAGTTTTCCGGAAAGCTCCCTGCCGACGCTTGTTTTGCCCGCTCCCATAAACCCCGTAAGAAAAATATGTCTTTTCTGGCTCAAATCAACCTACAGTCTTCTTCCGACGGGAGAACCCTCGGCGGAGGCGTCTCCGCCGGAGAGCATTTTCTCTACGTACTTGCCTATTATGTCGCACTCTATATTGACTTCCCTGCCACGGCGGAATTCGGAAAAAGTCGTCTCCCGAAGCGTGTAGGGAATTATGTTCACCGAAAACTCAGTGTCCTTTACCGAATTGACGGTGAGACTTACGCCGTCAACGGCGACCGACCCTTTCTCGACCACGTATTTCGCAAGGGATGCGGGAATCGAGAAAGAAAAAACCCTGGATTCTCCTACCGGAGTAATGGACTGAACGACACCGACTCCGTCCACGTGGCCCGTGACGATATGTCCACCCATCCTGTCTCCGACCCGAAGAGACCTCTCGAGATTCACTTCGCTCCCCGTCCGGAGGCCGGAAAGGTTTGTCCTGGAAAGCGTTTCGTGGGACGTGTCAACAGAAAAACTACCGTCTCCGGAAGAAACCACCGTAAGGCATACGCCGTTTACGGCCACGCTCTCTCCCAGACCCAGTTCCCCGGCATCGATCTTCCGAACCCCGATTCTTAAAAGAACGCCCTTGTCCTTTTTCTCAAGAGCCTGGACCGCTCCAATGTCTTCAACTATACCGCTAAACATTAATTCTCCTTGCCCCGCCACAAGACTCCGGAAATCAGGATCGAAATCGCCCCGACCGTGATCGCAGAGTCGGCTACGTTAAAAGGAGGCCAGAGCAGGTCCGGGTTCCCCGGCCAGTAAACTGCAATAAAATCGGTCACGTATCCGTAGGCAAACCTGTCTATCGAGTTTCCAATAGCTCCCCCCAGCACAAAAGCAAGCCCATATCGAAAAACTCTCCGCTCCTCTTCAAGTCTGCGAAGAAAGAAAAAAATCGCAATCAGCACCAAAACGAAAACAACTATGTAAAAGTAAAGCCTTATATCTTCAGACATGTTCCTTAACATGCCAAACGCGATTCCAGGATTTCGTAAATGCGTTATATCGAACCATGAAAACACGTTTATCCTCGATAGAAACGGCACGTGGGCCTTAACGAGCCACTTAGTCAGCTGGTCAAGCAATACCACCAGAAAAGATATAACGAACACACTTAGATAATTTCTCATGAAAAAAACAAGAAATCCCGACCCCGAAAGAAAATCCCGCAAACTCCCGGCAGATGGTTAAGCCTCATTCCAGCCGAAACTCTATCGGAACCTTGACCCAGCTTGAAACCGCCCTGAAGCCCCTTTGCGCCGGGACGAATCTCCACTTTTTTACAGCCTTCAAAGCGGCATTATCAAGAACCTTGTGACCGGAGGATTTGAAGATGGTTACTTCCTCGGGTTCCCCGTTCGGAAGCACATGCACATTAAGCAACACGCTGCCCTCGTAACCGCGTCTTATGGCAACCGCGGGATAGCCAGGTCTGGGGGTAAAACCGTAAGATGGCCTCGCGGTGGCATAACTCTCCTCGGATTGCTCCTCCGGGGCGGGTTTTGCTTCCTTTTTAAGCGCCAGGGAGTCATCCCGCTTTTTCACTTCCTTTACGACTTTTTCTTTTTTCTTCTTAACAACCTTTTTTTTCTTTACGACTTTTTCTGCGGGTGCGGGTTTTCTGAATTCGAAATGCCTCAGGGAAACCTCTATGTGATCGCCGTATACGGGGACGCTTCTCTGCACGACAATCTTCCCCCAGGCAATAGATATAAGAACATGGAAGACAACTGAAAACAGTATGAATTTCTTGAGATTGTCAACCGGCCTGCCCATACCAAAAGATTATTCTATATTAATAACCAGAAATTCCTTAATCCCTCCGGGAACCCTGACCTGTATCTCGTCATCGACTCTCTTTCCGATAAGCGCGCTGCCGACCGGAGAGGTAACCGATATAAAGCCTTCTTCGGGCTCGGATTCATCCTCTCCCACAAGCTTGTACTTCTTTATGTCCCCGGAATCGATATCCTCCACAGTAACCGTAAGACCGAAAACCACCCTGTCCCGGGCAGTGATTTTTTCGGGGTCAATTACTTCCGCGCGGCCGAGGCGGTCTTCTATTTCCTGTATCTTTCCCTCTATGAACGACTGTTTCTGCTTGGCGGTCTCGTACTCGGCGTTTTCGGAAAGATCCCCGAGGGACCTCGCATATTCTATAAGTCTGATTACTTCCTGTCTTTCGACGGTTTTCAACCTATGCAGTTCGTCCCGAAGCTTTTTCCAGCCATCGGGAGTAATTAGCACTCTCTGGACACTCATTAATATCTCCTCCTCGCCTCAATCATACCCCAGCCGTGTTAATAGTAGCTTTGCAGAGCCTTTACGTCGAGACCGATTCTCACCAAGGCCTCGATAGCACTGACTCCGGCGACCGCGCCGACGAGAGTGGTAAAGTAAGGAACATTGTTTACAAGCGCGGTCCTTCTTATCGAATATGACTGCGCGATCTCCTTTTTCCCGAAAGTGGTATTTATAACCAGCTGCACCTCGCCGTTTTTAAGGTGATCGACTATGTGGGGGCGACCCTGCTTAACCTTTTTCACCGTTCGGGAAAATATACCATTTTTATTGAGAAATTCAGATGTGCCTCCGGTAGCCATTATATCAAAACCGGTATCGCTCAGCCTCCGGGCTATATCAAGCATCCTGTCGGACTTGTCCTCGTCTTTTACGCTTATGAAGGCCACTCCGCCGGAAGGAAGTCTGTTGCCGGCCGCAATCTGGGATTTGGCAAACGCCTGGTCAAGGTCGGGAGCAATTCCCATGACCTCGCCGGTGGATTTCATTTCCGGGCCCAGAATTGTGTCAACTTCCGGGAACTTGACGAAAGGAAAGACCGATTCCTTTACGCAGTAGTGCCCCGGGACGATTTCCTGCGTGTAGCCGAGTTCCTCAAGAGATTTTCCGGTCATCACCTTGGTCCCTATCTTGGCCAGCTGAACCCCTATGGCCTTGCTCACGAAAGGAACGGTGCGGCTAGCTCTCGGGTTCACCTCAATTATGTAAACCTCTCCGTCCTTTACGGCAAACTGGATGTTGACAAGCCCTTTTACATTCAGAGAAAGCGCAAGTTTTTTGGTCTGGGATTTTATTTCCTCGACAATCCCAAGTTCCATCGAAAACGGGGGCAGAATCGCCGCGCTGTCTCCGGAATGAACCCCCGCTTCCTCGATGTGCTCGAGCACCCCGCCCACAACAACGGTTTTCCCGTCACAAACAGCGTCCACGTCGACTTCCTTCGCGTCCTTTAGAAACTTGTCTATCAGTATCGGGTGATTGGGCGAAACGCTCGCGGCTTCCCGTATGTAGGTCCGGAGAGCCTCCTCGTCGTAAACTGTCTCCATGGCGCGACCGCCCAGAACATAAGACGGGCGGACCATGACCGGATACCCTATTTCGCGGGCTATGCCAATGGCTTCCCCCTCGCTTCTCGCGGTATCGCTCTGGGGCTGGAGAAGTCCCAGATCCGAAACGAGCTTTCTGAATCTGTCTCTGTCCTCGGCAAGATCTATGCTCTCGGGGGAAGTTCCTATTATCTTCACCCCTTCCTCCTCAAGCGCGAGGGCCAGGCGGAGCGGTGTCTGGCCTCCAAGGTGAACTATGACTCCCCAAGGATCCTCCCTTCTTATAAGAGCCAAGGTATCTTCAAGCGTAAGCGGTTCGAAATAAAGCCTGTCCGAGGTGTCGTAATCCGTGCTCACGGTCTCGGGATTGCAGTTAACCATAACGGCCTCGTACCCCTCTTCCCGGAGCGCGAAAGACGCGTGCACGCAGCAGTAGTCAAACTCTATGCCCTGGCCTATGCGGTTCGGTCCCCCGCCGAGTATCACAACCTTTTTCCTGTCCGTGGGAAGCGCTTCGCTTTCGCTCTCGAAAGTCGAGTAGAGATAAGGCGTGTAAGCCTCGAATTCGGCGGCGCAGGTATCAACCATCTTAAAAGCAGGCTCAATTCCCTCGCGCAGGCGGAAATCCCTCACTTCTCTTTCTTCCGCGCAAAGAATCTTCGCGATCTCAATATCGGAAAAACCGTGGCGCTTGGCCTGAAGCATGGTCCCGCGGTTAAGCCCCTCCCTAGCAATATCCGATTCGAAATCGACAATCTGCTTTATATTTCGAAGAAACCACGGGTCTACGTGAGAGACCGAGTAGATTTCCTCCAAGTCCATCCCCAGACGAAACGCGTCGGCTATGTACCAGAGACGCCTGGGGGAGGGAACCCTGAGTTCTTCCCTTACCTCTTCGGGGTCACCGGACACCTTCTCGAAACCGTAGGAATCTATCTCAAGAGATCTCATCGCCTTCTGCAGGGACTCCTTGAAAGTCCTTCCGATGGACATGGCTTCCCCCACGGATTTCATCTGCGTGGTGAGATTCGGAGCGGTCTGCGGAAACTTCTCAAACGCGAACCTCGGTATTTTCACCACAACGTAATCTATCGTCGGTTCAAAAGACGCGGGGGTGTACTTCGTTATGTCGTTTGAGATCTCATCGAGCGAATAGCCGACCGCAAGCTTCGCGGCTATCTTGGCGATCGGAAACCCGGTGGCTTTTGAGGCAAGCGCGGAGCTTCGCGAAACCCTAGGGTTCATCTCTATTACCATCATCCGCCCGTCTTTGGGGTTAACGGCAAACTGGATGTTAGAGCCGCCGGTTTCAACGCCGATTTCCCTTATTATCGCTATGGACGCGTCGCGCATATGCTGGTATTCCTTGTCGGTAAGGGTCTGCGCAGGAGCCACCGTTATGCTGTCTCCCGTATGAACGCCCATGGCGTCCAAATTCTCTATGGAGCAGATTATGACGACGTTATCCATGTGGTCCCGCATCACCTCATACTCAAACTCCTTCCACCCCACTATGGATTCCTCTATGAGTATCTCGCTTGACGGGGAGCTTTCGATTCCCGCCTTGGCAAACTCCTGGAATTCCTCCCTGTTGTAGGCAACGCTTCCGCCGGTTCCGCCAAGGGTAAAAGAAGGTCGTATAATGACCGGAAACCCTATCTCATCCACAACATCCCAGGCCTCCTCCATGTTATGCGCGATACCGCTTTGCGGCACCTCAAGGCCTATGTCGGCTATAGCTTTTTTAAAAAGGTCCCTGTTTTCCGCCTTCTGTATCGCCGGGATTTTTGCGCCTATGAGCTCCACGCCGTGGCGCTCGAGCGCGCCGGATTCTGCAAGCGAAACGGCAAGGTTAAGGGCCGTCTGTCCGCCTATTGTGGGCAGAAGGGCGTCGAGGTTTTCCTTCTCTATTATTTTTTCCAGTATTTCGGGTACGAGAGGCTCCACGTAAGTGCTGTCGGCAAAGTCAGGATCGGTCATTATGGTGGCCGGGTTGCTGTTTACCAGAACCACCCTGTAGCCTTCTTCTTTCAGCACTTTGCACGCCTGGGTGCCTGAATAGTCAAACTCGCATGCCTGTCCTATAACTATCGGACCGGATCCGATGACCATTATGGTTTTTATGTCAGTTCGCTTGGGCATGGAATGGAAAAGCTTGTAACAGGTTGCAAATATATACTTAATAACGCGCTGACAGGCAACAGGGAAAAGCCCTGTTTTAGACTGAAATGCACCCTTACCTGCATACACAGACCGTGCTCTTCCCTCATGCCTAAATCCGAAGTACAATGTCTTTATGAACGACGGACTGTCCCGGCTCGAAGCCAGACTGCTTGACGGTCAGGAACCGTTTCACGGGCCGGGGGTCACGCAACCGCTGCTGCTGATTGATTACTGGAGGTGGCAAGGTTCGGCGCTTCTTGACAACACATCCCGAGGCATTCTGGCGGAATTTCTGGTTGCATCGGCTCTGGGTCTCCACAGAAAACCAAGAAGAGAGTGGGATGAGTCTGATATCCGCATGGCATCCGGCACCACAATTGAAGTTAAGAGTTCTGCGTATGTGCAGTCGTGGGAACAATGCAAACCCTCCGTTATTGAGTTCGGCATTGCTCCTCACAGAAGCTGGAACGCTGAAACCGGAGAGTACAGAGAAGGCTTTAAGCGTTGGGCCAATGTCTACGTGTTCTGCGTTTTTACAGGAAAAGAACCTCTTGAACCGCTTGATACAAGCAAGTGGGATTTCTATGTTCTTCCAACGGAGGTGCTTGACCGGGAAGTCCCCGAGCAGAAAAACATTCGACTCAATCCCCTCAAAAAACTCAAACCCTACGAGTGTCAATACCCTGATCTGAAAGAAACAATTGAGAACATAGGGCACAGCATCAGGGAAGAACCATGATAGCCCATTTCAAACTCTCGAACTGATCTGGAATTTATCTTTATGGAAGTAGATGCTTATTTGAAACCTTGAGTAGATTATCAAATCTACCAGTCATTACATACAATTTTGAAGAAAAGATATGCTTGCGGTAAATTAGTACCTGTCAGTCATGAGTAATTCCCCCGAATATCTTGAGCGTGGCGAGAG
>JAPOYE010000015.1:0-7952 GCA_026706695.1 Candidatus Dadabacteria bacterium
GTTTCCTGCGCCGTTAACTACAATACGGAGAATCCACGCTCGACGGAAGCTTCGGGTGGCGGCTGGATATCGAGGTACGCATGGGGAGACGATTACCACGACGTAATGGGAGAGATGCTCGACGGGCTTGCGGACTACATAACGGGTCTTTTCCCCGAAGAAACGGGCGTCAGGGCTTACGTGGATACGGGGCCGGTTCTTGAGAAAGTGCACGCGGGTCGCTCGGGAGTGGGTTGGGTGGGTAAAAACACCTGTCTTATAAACCAGAAGGTCGGCTCCTGGCTTTTTCTCGGAGAGGTGATAACCGACATTGAGCTTGACTACGACTCGGCGGCTGAGGACCGCTGCGGTACCTGCACCAGGTGCATAGACGCCTGTCCCACCGATGCCATAGTGGAGCCTTACGTGCTTGACGCCAGGAAATGCATCTCCTACCTCACGATAGAGCTTAAAGGCAAAATGCCGCTTGAGCTGAGGGAAGGGGTGGAAAATAATGTTTTCGGGTGCGAAATGTTTTCGGCTGCGATGTGTGTCAGGACGTGTGTCCGTGGAACCACGACGCTCTTTTTACTCTCAAAAAAAGCTTCAGGCCGCGGGAAAAACTGCTCAGTCCCGATTTCAAATGGCTTCTCGAGCTTGACGGGGACGGTTTCCGGGAGGTTTTCAGAAAGAGTCCGGTCAAGAGGGCCAAGCGCAGGGGTTTCATGAGAAATGTGCTCGTGGCTGTTGGAAATTCGGGAAATAAGGAGTATATAGAATACGCAAGGAGCCTTCTCGGAGATGATGAGCCGATCGTAAGGGCTCACGCGGTCTGGGCGCTCTGGATGCTCGGGGGAGAGGATTGCAGGGGCGAGCTTGAGTGTCTGCTTGAGACCGAAACCGACGGGGAAGTGCTGGAAGAAATTCACCATGCTGTTGGTTCCCCGCGAAACTGAGGTTTGTTTCTCATGAGTCATGAAAAAGACGAAATAATAAAGGCGAACAAAAAATTCTACGACGCCCGCAATCGCTACGATGTTGAACTCATAGAGCGGGTCTGGCTTACCGACGGCAGGGCCAAGTGCGTTCACGCGGGCTGGCCGATAATTCTCGGATGGGAAGCGATAAGGGAGAGCTGGAAAACCATTTTCGAGACGGGTGGATTTGACCGCGTTGATATTTCGAATTTCTTTGTTGACGTGAAGGGAAATTCGGCCTGGCTTAACTGCGTTGAGAGAGCGACTTACTCAATAGACGATCGCAGGGTTGTGGTGCTGGCCCAAGCGACCAACATATTCGAGCTTGCCGATGGAGAGTGGAAGATGACGCTTCACCACGCTTCCCTGATGCCTATTCCTCGCGCGGAGATTGATTACGAGAATCTTCAGTAAGGAGACTGAGTCTCTCCCCGATTAAGTAGACCAGTTGCTGGCAAGCCTCTCCCGTGACCGCGGATATGCTCAGGGTCTCGATGTCCCTTCCCTTGAGCTGTCTTGCCGTCTCTGCTTCTCTGTCTTTGGCTTCAACGATATCGATTTTGTTGAGAACGACCAGCTGAGGCTTCTCGGCAAGATTCGCCGAGTACTCCCTTAGCTCCGAGTTGATCTTGTCAAAATCCTCTACGGGATCCCTCCCCGAAATCGGGTCAAGATCGAGCATGTGAACCAGAAGGCGGGTTCTCTCCACGTGTTTTAGGAACTGGATACCAAGCCCGAGTCCCTTGTGGGCTCCCTCGATGATCCCGGGGATGTCCGCGATCACGAAAGACTGATGGTCCCCGTAGCTTACTACCCCGAGGTTGGGAACGAGAGTTGTGAAGGGATAGCCCGAGATTTTGGGTCTCGCGGCCGAGATTTTCGATATGAGGGTTGATTTCCCCGCGTTTGGAAACCCGAGGATGCCGACGTCGGCAAGCACCTTAAGTTCGAGCTTTACTTCCCTACGCACTCCGGGGCGCCCGCTCTCTACCTGTCTCGGCGCCCGGTTAGTCGGCGATACGAACCTTGAGTTTCCCCTGCCTCCGCCGCCTCCCTTGGCCACAGTAAAGCGCTCACCGTCCTCGATGAGGTCGGCAAGCGTTTCTCCGTCTTCAGAGGAAGTTATCACTGTTCCCGCTGGAACTGGGATGATTAGGTCGGAACCCGATTTTCCGTGCTGATCCTTGCCCCTTCCGGGCTGGCCGTTCTGGGCTTTGTATTCTTTTTTGTACCTGTAGTCAAGAAGCGAGGACATGTTCGCGTCAGCGACCACCACCACGTCTCCCCCCTTGCCGCCGTCGCCGCCGTTGGGGCCTCCCTTGGGAACGAACTTCTCCCTTCTGAAGCTGACGCATCCGTTGCCGCCGTTACCTGATATAACGGTTATTTTCGCCTCGTCTATAAACTGCATTTTGGTTTGGGCGGGTGAGAATCATCTCGCCGGGGCTTCGGTCTTGCGGATGGTCTGGAGGTTTTTCGGACGACCCCCTCCGGGGCGAAGCCCTAGAGCTGTTTTTGATGTTCCGCTATGTCCTTTTTTACGTTTCCCGTTATACCGTCCCAGTATCTCCACCAGTAGGAATCCGGTTCGTGGTTTGCCTTCTGCTGCTCGGCCCAGATGAGAACCTGCATGTGGTCTCCGTGATAGAGCACCAGTTTCTTCGCAGCGTCGGCAACCTCTTCATCGTTTATCGGAAGCTTGTTGAGCTCCCCGTCAAAAATGGCCTTTATCTCTTTTATGTAGGGAGCGGCGGCCCTTGAAATCTCCTTGATTTTCTCAGCCGGGGTTGCGACATCTCCCGGAAAAGATTCCTTTACGTTTTTCATGAGGTCCACGAAGTCAAGAAGATTATCAAGAGAGTCCTGAGCCTTCTTCACTTCCTTGAGACATCCCGTGAGTTCCTTTACGTTTACATTTAAAGACATTAAACCGCCTCCTTGATTGCAATCATGCCCCGCCCGGGGACAGCTCTGATTCTACCACATAATCCATTACTTTACCCTGTATACCAGAAGTCCGGGCTTGTTTTTCATGTAGGTGGCAAGCTCCTCGTCCAGCACCTTTTCGTGTACCGTGGAAGCGTGACGCAGGTAAACCACGCCGTCTTTTCTAACGGCTATTCCCGTGTGAGAGACGTCAAGGCCGTTTTTATCGGAGTATATCCCGAGGTAGTCCCCCGTTTTTATCTCTTGGAGAACTGGCGGGCTTAACTTCTCAGAGGGGACATAGCTCACGTCCCTTTTTACTGTCGCAAGTCCCGGAAGCCAGGGAGAGCCGTCTGTTTTTCTGTTCAGCTCCTTGGTCACGACTGCCGTTGCGTCGCCCCCGACTTCACGGGTTACATCACGGGCGTTTTTATCGTTCCCGTTTACCCAGTCGGAGAAAAAATGTTTCCTGTTCTCCCACCGCACAGCGCCGTCTTTATATCTCGTTTTCACGAGTTTTCCCTTGAATTCCCCGAAGCTTCCTGAAAGCCTGAGCGACTCCACGTAGTCGATATAGGTAAAGCAGTCAACCCCCGAGAGATCCACTGTAAGCTGCTCCGTCTCGCCGCTTGCTCCACCAAGGGTGTTTCCCGCGTAGGGAGTTCCGAGAAATTTCTCCGAGAGAAATTCTATTTTGGCGGCGGAACCGTCCTTTAAGGCTGCCCGCTCCATCAGGGTTTCTATTTCCTGCTGCGTCCAGTCCCCAAGAATCACTTTTTCTGAGTGTACAGTCGAGAAGTCTTTTCCGAAGACCGTGAACAGGAACTTGGCCGCGACAACTATGACGATCAGAAGAAAGAGATTTTTGATTATTCTTTTCATGGCTCTACCCCGGCGACCCGATGTTTATTCCGGCAAGGAGAAAAAGATCGTCTCCGAGCAGGTAAAGCACGGCCGAGAGGGAAAGAAAGGGGCCGTAGGCTATGGCATGTCCCGGATCTTTCTTGCGCAGTATTATAACCGAGAGTCCGATAAGGGTTCCCAGGATGGAACTCAGAAATATTATGACCAGCACCCCCCACATTCCGAAAAAAGCTCCCAGCATCGCTACGAGCTTTACGTCGCCCATTCCCATTCCTTCTTTTTTTCTCAAGTTCCTGTATGCCATGGCGATCAGCAAGAAAGCTCCTCCTCCGAGCAGCGCTCCTCCTATGGAATTAAAAATGGCGATACTGGCCGTCGCGGGCAGAAAGTCCCCAAGGCCGGAGAAAAAAACCGCTTCGGCCGCGGCTGCCCAGTCGGTTCTGACCGCGTTTAGCAAAACCCCGGCTGCTATTCCGGGAAGCGTTATCATGTCGGGAATGATCAGGTGTCTTATGTCTATCAGCGTTATAGCCACAAGTCCCGTGCAGAGCGCCAGGTAGAAAAGCACTTCGAGCGACACTCCGAACTCCCTGTAGAGAAAAACCGCCAGCACAGCGCAGAGAAGTTCTACAAGCGGGTACTCAGCCGATATCCGCTCTTCGCAGTAGGCGCACTTGCCTCCAAGCAGCAGCCAGCTCAGGATCGGAATGTTGTGAAGGGCCCTTATGGGGGTTTCGCAGCTTGTGCAGCGGGAACGCGGAGAGACTATCGAGACTCCGGCTGGAATTCTCCTTACACAGACGTTCGCGAAGCTTCCAAGTGCTGCTCCCAGAATGAAAAACCATATTTCGGGAACGATGCTATGAAGAAAAAGAAAAGAACTTTCCAAGGCGACTCCTGTCCCAGTTGCGGCTTTCGTTAAGCGTTTCTTTTCTGCAGTTCCGAAAGCGCCAGGTCAAAATGTCTTCTGCAGAGCTTGATGACTTTCCTGTTTTTCCCCAGATGCTCTTTTATCGCGTGCAAAGATGCCCTGTTGCATACGAGCTTTACGTCCGCTCCGGTTCTGCCTTCAAGCTGTTCTGCAAGTGCGGTGAGTTTCACATCCGTTCCGAGAGGCTTTTTCCGGGTGTGGATTTTTAGGATCTCGAGAATTTCCTCTTTTGAAGGGGTCGGGATCTCGACCACGAGATCGAATCTTCCCGGTCTCAGAAGCGCCGGTTCTATCATGTCAATCCTGTTTGTCGCGGCAAGCACCAGCACATCCGGGAGTTCCTCAACCCCGTCAATCTCGGCAAGCAGCTGGCTTACCACCCTTTCGCTCACGCGGGTCGAGTTAGATTCGGAGCGTCTCGGGCAAAGGGCGTCGAGCTCGTCGAAAAACACTATGCAGGGAGAAACCTGTTTTGCCTTTTTGAAAACTTCCCTTACGGCGCGCTCCGATTCTCCGACATACTTGGAGAGAAGCTCCGCCCCCTTTATGGAAATGAAGTTAACATCCGTTCTGTTGGCAAGCGCTTTTGCGAGGAGGGTCTTTCCCGTTCCCGGAGGGCCGTGAAGCAATATTCCCTTGGGTGACTCTACGTCCAAGGCCTCGTAGAAGTTCCTGTGCTTCATAGGCCATATGACGGATTCAATCAGGTCGTCTTTTACGTTCTCAAGACCTCCGACGTCATCCCAGGAGGTCTTCGGTATCTCAGCCACTATCTCCCTTATTGCAGAGGGATCGATATTTCGAAGCGCCTCAAGGAAGTCTTCCATGCCGACTTCTACAAGAAAGCTGTGTGCGACATTGGAGACGAAGTCCTGTTCCATGTCCGGCAGAATGTTGGTAAGAGAATTTATTGCCGCCTCCCTGCAGAGATTCTCTATGTCGGCCCCCACGTAGCCGCTTGAGAGCTCGGAGAGTCTTTGAAGATCCACGTCGCTTGAAAGCGGCATGCTTCTTGAATGAACCTGGAATATCTCTAGGCGGGCCTTGGTATCGGGGACCGGAAGGTGGATTTCCCTGTCAAACCTGCCAGGGCGGCGAAGCGCGGGGTCGATCATGTCCGGCAGGTTGGTCGCCCCGATAACCGTAACGTTTCCTCTGTGCGTGAGACCGTCCATTAGGGATAGAAGCTGGGCCACCACCCTTTTTTCAACATCTCCCGTAACCTTGTCTCGCCGGGGAGCTATCGCGTCCAGTTCATCTAGGAATATTATGGACGGCTGGTTCTTGGTGGCGTTCTCAAATATCTGGCGCAGTTTGGCTTCGCTCTCCCCGTAGAACCTGTGAATTACCTCGGGGCCGTTTATTACTTGGAAATTTGAATCCGTTTCAAACGCTATGGCTTTTGCGAGCAGGGTTTTTCCGCTTCCCGGGGGGCCTGTAAGAAGGATTCCCCTGGGCGGCTGAACCCCGAGCTTTTCAAAAAGCGATGGGAAGCGTATCGGAAGTTCGAGAATCTCCTTTATTCTTTTTATCTGGCTTGAAAGTCCCCCTATGTCCGTATACGAAACCCTTTCCGCGTCCACCTTGGTTTTCGGCCTCTGTATCACGTCCATGCGGGTTTTCTGACTTATGACAACCGAGTGCTCAGGCATCGTGGTAAGCACGTCGAAGTCTTCGGTCTTGGCGGCGGACACTCTCACAGATACCCTGTCTCCGACCGTTACGGGGAGTCCTTCAAGCCTGTTGTTGAGACGCTTGCTTTTGGACGGGTCGTAGAGAAACGCCTTGTTTCTGGGACACAGGGTTATCCTGCTTGCCTTCTCAAGGTCGGCTTTTGTCACTATTACTATGTCGTCAAGCTCAACTCCCGCATTCTCTCTGGTTACAGTGTCTATTTCTATCACGGAATCCGCTTCGCATTCTTCGGCATCAAGCGGCAGAGCTCTCACGACGGTTTTTTTCCTTCCGTCTATCTGTACCAGGTCCCAAGACGTAAGGCCCAGCTCCTGCATGTCTATGGGGCTTATCCTGGCGTAACCTTTTCCCGAATCCCTTGAGTGGATTTCCGATATTTTAAGCGATATCATAAGTCAGTACCTTTCAAAAAAGATATTAACGCTTAAAATTCTATGGTCAAGAAAGCGCCTGCGGGAAGGGGGAAAGCGGCTTTTTCCCGGGAAAAAACGGTTGGCGAGTCAAGTGCAGCTTAAACATCTGAGCCTTAGGAACTACAGAAATTACGAAAACCTCTCCCTTCCGTTCTATACGGGACTGAACGTCATCCACGGACGAAACGCCCAAGGGAAAACCAACCTTCTCGAGGCCATATATCTTGTCTGCGGGATGCGGCCTTTTTCGGGCGCGAAAAACTCTGAGCTCGTGCGCTTCGGCTGCGAGGCCTCGCTCGTTAAGGGGGAGATTCTTTCCGCAAATGGTCTCAATGAAGTGCACATAACCGTAAAAAAAGAGGGACGCCACACGCGGCTTAACTCAAAGACCGTGCGGAGCATAAGTCAGCATTTCGGCCGCTTCAAGGTCGTTTTGTTCCTTCCCTCGGACATAGAGATAGTTAAGGGCGGCCTTCAGGCAAGAAGAAATTACCTTGATTCCGTTGTAAGCGCCGTACACTCGGCCCACATAAAGCAGCTTCGCGACTACCAGAGGGCCGTAAGCCAGAGAAACCACATGCTCGGATTAAAGGAGAAAGTGTCCCCGCTTTCCGTGGAACTCTGGGACGATCAGATAGCCAGAATCGGAGCCGACATCGTGAGCAGGCGCATCGAGATGATAAAAAGCTTTAACCGTAAGCTCGCCGAGGTTTACGGGGAGCACGGGGAATCGGACATGTCGGCGCGCGTTAGCTACGGGTTTTCGTTTGAACGCAGGGCGGATATTGCAGAGGCGATAAGGGAAGCGCTTTCTAGGAATTTTCCTTCTGACAGAAAAAGAGGTCACACGACTGTCGGTCCCCACAGGGACCGGGTCGGTTTCCTGCTTAACGGGCAGGACGCTTCGCGCTTTGCCTCGCAGGGACAGTCAAAAAACCTGGTTCTGGCGCTTAAGGCCTCAGAGATAAGGCTTTTTAAGGAACACACGGGAACTAATCCCATACTTCTTCTCGATGACATAACGAGCGAGCTTGACATAAAGCGCAGGAGCTTTCTTTTCAAAACTCTCTCGGAATTCACCGGGCAGGTGTTCGTCACCTCGACCGATAAGAACGAGATACCCCGCCGGGGGGAATTCCACTCGTTTCTCGTTGACTCAGGCCGGGT
>JAPOYE010000015.1:8148-15717 GCA_026706695.1 Candidatus Dadabacteria bacterium
TGCAGCACGGTTGAAAACAACAATCTCGCGATTCACGCGGTGCCGGAACTCGTTCACCAGAAGGTCACGTTTGACGTAACGGCGTCGCATACCCCGTTTGATGAAAAGTACTCTGAGCTTGACAATATCAGCGTGTTTACCGGAGGAGCGGGGTTCAAGGTAGCGGGGGTGAAGCTGGGTATGGGACTCAGTCACTATACAAACGGAACCTCTTATCCGGTAAAAGACGGAGATTCGTGTGTAGGTAATACCGCGTTGGCTGTGGCGGGTTTTGTTAACTTGGGCGAGAGCGCGAGGCTGAAACTGGGGATCGCCAGGAGCAGCGACCTGATAGACTCATTGTCAATCGATAATACTACTTTTCATGCGGGTTTACGTTTCGGATTCTAAGAATGGAACAAATGCAGGAGGATATAACTAAATGGACCTGAAGATAATTGACATTAATTTCTTTATGAAAGAGACGGTAGCGTCTTACCTTATCGAGACCGGCGAAGGACCGATGCTTATAGAAACAGGTCCCGATACAGCATTTGAGAATCTTAAAAGCGGTCTTTCGGACCTCGGCTACGCGCCCTCTGACGTAAAGCACGTGTTCGTAACCCACATTCATCTTGACCACTCGGGTGCCGCCTGGCATTTCGCCGAGGCGGGATCCACCATATACGTTCACCCGGTGGGGGCTCCGCATCTTGTTGACCCTGAGAAGCTCATGAGGTCCGCCACAAGGATATACGGGGACAAGATGGATGAGCTCTGGGGCGAGGTGAGGGGAATGGATCAAAGCAGCGTGGTTGCCATTGAGGACGGCCAGGTCATCAACATAGGGGGCGTAGAAGTAAGGGTTGTTGAGACAGCCGGACATGCCGGGCATCATCACTGCTACCTGATTGAGAACGCACTCTTTACCGGGGATACTGCGGGGTGCCTGATGGCGGGCGGGCCCATGGTTCCCGCAACCCCTCCTCCCGAAATACACCTTGAGAAGTGGAACGCTTCTATTGAGAAGATGAGGGAAATATCCCCCGACATTATTTATCTTACTCATTTCGGCGGGTACACGGATGTGGGTCCCATGCTTGACGCCGCCGCCGAAAAACTCGAAGAGTGGTCTGAGTGGATTGGCGAGAGATTGTCAGCCGGCAAGAGTGATGAGGAGATAACCGAGGAGTTCGGCGCCTACTTCAAAGAGATATTCGAGCGTGAGGGTACAAGCGAGGATGTTTACCGCAAGTACGAACTAATGGCTCCTTACCACATGAACGCCGGCGGCCTCATAAGGTACTGGAGGAGGCACAGGCTTTCTGATTCCTGAGTCTTTTCGCCGGAACGGCGGTTTTGTTTTCTTCGGTTCCTGTCGTTATAATTACTCGTTTTTGAATCGGGGTGTGGCGCAGCTGGGAGCGCGCAGCATTTGGGATGCTGAGGTCGGAGGTTCGAGCCCTCTCACCCCGACCATTTCTTCGTGATTTGATGCGTGACTTGGTTTTTTCCGCGCCCGTAGCTCAGCCAGGATAGAGCAACGGACTTCTAATCCGTAGGTCAGAGGTTCGAATCCTCTCGGGCGCGCATTTCGGTGGTGCTGGGGGAGTTTCTTTTTCAGAGAAGCGCGGCGCCTAGGAAAAGGTAGAAGGCGCTACCGAATATATCGTTGAACGTGACGAGAAACGGTCCCGATGATACCGCCGGGTCCATCTTTAGCCTGTTAAGAACCAGCGGGCCCGCGACTCCAAGGAACGAAGTTGTAAGCGTGGCTCCTACGATCCCCGCGAATATTACCAGAAACAATCTTGTAACATCAGCCTCCGCAGTATTCAGCAGAAGTCCGATCAGGGAACCCAGAATGCCGCTTATGATCCCCAGAACCAATCCCACCTTGAGTTCTCCCAGAAGAAGGTCTTTTATCTGGCTTTTAACGAAATCACCGGCGGCTATTGTTCTGACGGTGATGGTGTTTGTCTGAACTCCCACGTTTCCGCCCGTAGCCATGACCAGGGGAAGCAGGGCCGCGAGTACGATGAAATTCTCAAGAGTGGTCTGGAATTTTTGCATTATTATAATAGCCAGGACAAGTTCTCCCGCGAGGGCCAGCATTATCCAGGGAGCTCTCAGCCTCACGTTGTCGTATATGGACGTGTGTACAGGGTGCAGCCCCTCGCCGGTTATACCGCCGAGTTTGTATATGTCTTCTCCAGCCTCTTCGGATATGACGTCGAGTATGTCGTCGGCGGTTATCCTGCCGAGCAGCACTCCGGCACTGTCTACCACGGGAAGCGACACTTCGTCGTATTTCCTGAAGATCTTGGCTACTTCCTCCTGGTCCATTTCCGGAGTGGCCGTGATCTCGACCGGGTCCATTATGGTCCAGAGGGGAGAATCAGGCGCCGCTGTCGAGAGCTTAAGCGGGAACACTCTTCCGACGAGCCTCCCAGTTTCGTTCACCACGTAGACCATGTGCAGGTCCTCTACGTCGTCTTCGTCTTCTTCCTTGATCTGTCTTATGAGTTCAACGGTTTCTCTCGAGGTGGCGTTGTGCGGACTTTTAAGAACCTCGGTCTGCATGATTCCGCCCGCGGAATCTTGGGGATACTTTAGAAGCGGCGTCACCTCCTCGCGTTCTTCCGGATCCATGGCTTCGAGAACCTTCTTCGCCACATCTTCCGGCAGTTCTCCCAGGAAGTCGGCAGCGTCGTCCGATTCCATTTCTTCGGCCATCGCGGTGAGGGAAGTCTCCCTCATGGGTTTCAGTATGCTTACTCGTTCCTCGGGGTTAAGCTGGAAATAGACCTCGGAGGCTACTTCCGCGTCGAGGGCCTCGAGTATTAGATGTTTTTCTTTCTGAAGAGAAGCTTGTAGGAGTGACGCTATCTCGGAGGGGTGCATGGACTGGGTTATGCTTCTTACAGCATCCCAGTTCCCCTTCTTAACAGCCCTGTCTATCTTCTTTACCGTTTTCTTGACGTTAACCGGCATTGCGTTACTCTCGGTTCCGTATTTTCAGGAGGCAGGTTGAGATACTGCCCCTTTTCTGAACAGATTAGAATACAGTTTTCGATATCGATTACTACAAAAAATATATTCCCAACACATGTCCCGGGTCTTTTTGTCGCTACGGCTTTTCGATGCTCCAGATGGAGCCGGCAAGTGGTTTTCCATCTTTCCGTTGCGAAACAGATGCTTGCGGAGCTAATGTCTTGGCAATCTTATGTCCCGCTTTGCACGGTTATTCCAAAGAAGGGATTCTGTCGGGTGTTTCCATCCGTTTTACTTTATTCCAAGCGTCCTTCAGTTCTTCTTGCCGAAGAGATGCCCATTCAACAACTAGCCCATGAGCGCGCGGAGGAAGGTGTCCGCGCAATACTGTCAAGGTTTCGATATCCATCAGTACTTGATATTCGCCGTAAAACGCGTGGAAGTGAGGAGGTGCGTGGTCATCAAAATACATGCGTATAATGATTCCATAGAAGCGGCAGAGTTCAGGCATTTGCAAAAGAAGCGTCCGTCTCTGCCATCTCCGCAACTGATTTTCCGGTCAGGTTCATGTAGAGGGCGTCCGGACAGAGTTCAATATCATTTTCCCAAGCTATTGCTCCGTACGAGGTTATACGCACCACCTCGAAGCATTTACGATCATCCCAGGCTTTGAACACGCCATGCCCCGCCAAATGAGATAGATTAATTTCCCCAGCCGTGCCGTCCGAGTAGGAAAGCCAGATACGATAACCATCTCGCGGTTCTACTTTTGTTGCTCTGATCATCTTCTGTTTGCCCAATTACCGATGTTTGTACTCTGTTTCCATCATCTGATTACGGCGTTTAACGTGAGCGGGAGAATACTTTAATTCCTCGCTCGCAGTTAAGAAGCGCTTCGCATAAAGCGGATGAAATGGAACTTCAGTTAATGAGAACCATTATAACTTTTGCCGCACGTGATTCAAATTCGTACGGACAAAGCTGATCAAATCGAAAGCTGCCATCCGATTGAGAAGCTGTAATCGTTTTTAAGCTGCGGGCCGTCGAGGTTGCCGTCTATTTTCATGAAACCGTAGCGGTAGGAGAGCATCCATTCACCCGCTTTGCGAGCATGGTTTCCTATAACCCCTGTGGGGGCGTGATCATCGGGAAGCGAGGCTCCGTCGGCAGACGGGGTCTCGCAGAGGAATAAGAGAGAAAAAGTTGCGGCCAAGGCGAAAAGGAACACTTTTCACCTTGGGCACGCACAAAAACAGAATCTTTTCAATCCGGCACTACGTTACTTCTTTTTGCGTCTGCCGGTTTTTTTCGCGATAAGCTTCTTGAGTTCCCTGCGGTCGGGACTGAGCAGTTCCTTTACGTATTCGACGTTCACCTTCGTCACTATTATGTGACCGACTTCGGTGTTGACTGATTCGTAGATCCCGAGCCTCATCATCCCCTTGGTCTGCATGAGGTTGTCTTCCGTGGGGCTTACGTAATGCACGAAATCGGTTCTGTAACGGTGAATCAGGAACAGGTGAAGCAGGGTAGCAAGACGTTTCTGGCGAAGTGCGGGATCAAAATTGTTCTCGTCCCTCACCGTCAGTATCTTCTCTCCCTTTCTGTCCTGCAGTATCTCGAATATGACATCTCCTACCTTGTCGCCCTTGCCGTTTATGATGTTCAGCTCAAGCACGAAAGTTCCCACGGTGTGAGGCTTGAGTTCAACGGTGAAGCTGTCCTTAATCTTGTAGTGCCTCGTCCAAGCCTCGAGCCACTCTTCGAGAAGCTTGATCGAAACCTCCGTCTGAACCAGGTGCTGGAACTGGGTCGAACCCTTGCCCATGGCTTTCGTGGTTGCGGTTCTTCCGGAACTTGCGACGAGTGCTCCGTCCATTCGGGGTCCCCCGACATGGGTCTGCGGAGTCTTGTAAGGCGAATCTATGAGCCTCAGCCTTCTCTGCACGCGCGCCAGGGCGAGCATGCCGTCTTCCATAAGCGCGGTTGCGAACTCTTCGGCGGCCATGCCGTCGATCTGGTGGCCTCCGTAGGTTATGAAATCGAACACGAAGCCGAGCTTTCCTATCTCCTCGGGGAATTTCTTCATTTCCTCGTCGGTCATTCCCGTCGTATCCCAGTTAAAGGAAGGAGAGAGGTTGTAGGCAAGCATCTTGTCCGGAAAGACCTCGTGGATGGCGTCTGCGAACTGCCTTGCGTCCTCAAGGTCTGCCGTCTTGGTTTCCATCCAGAGCAGGTCGGCGAAGGGTGCCACGGCAAGCGACTTTGCGATTGCGTATTCGATTCCGCCTTTTACCTGGGAATATCCCTCGGGCGTTCTTGAAATCTCGGGGTCCCATATGTAGTCGATTCCCAGGGAATCGGCCTTCTCCATGGCGTCTTTGGTGGAGGCGGTTTTGGCAAACTCTCTCCACTGCTCGATGGTCATATCGAATTCAATGCCCTGCTCCATGTTAAACTCCATTAGCGTCTCTATTGTTTCGCCGAAGGTGCTGAGGCCGGACTCCTCTTCCCATATCTCGACGAACTTGGTGACTACGGAATCCAAAGCGGTTTCAAGTTCCTGGGTATCCCCCTTCATTGCTTCTATATTCTCGTCAATAAACGACGCTATGCCGGTTTGCTCAAGCCACTTGTTCGTTTCCGCGTAGACCTCTTTGCTTATCTTGTAGAGCTTGTGGCCGTTTATCTCCTTTACTCCTTTTTCGTGGATTCTTTTAAGGATCGTCAGGTAGGCGTTTTTGTAACTGGGTATATTGAGCTTGGTTGCTCCCAGAATAAACGGCTGGTCGCGCTCGTCCCCGTTTCCGTCAAGAAGGGTGGCGGCTTCGGCGTCAGTCCTTGAAACTATTATCCCCGGCACTTCCATGATATCGAGCTGGAACCGGGCAGCGTTAAGCCTCTTTATCTGCTCGTCAGAAGGAACGAGAACCTTTCCGCCCTGATGACCGCATTTCTTGGTTCCGGGCTTCTGGTCTTCTATGTGATAGCCTGTAACTCCTGCCTCGACAAACCTTCTGATAAGGTTTCTAACGTGGGCGTCTCCGCCGTGCCCAGTGTCCGCGTCGGCGATTATGAATGGGCTGTAATCGATCTCGGGCGTCTGTTCCCTTTCCTTCTCGGTCATCCTGGCCCGGTTGTATCTCTGGTTCTTGTCCGCGGCGAGAAGTGCCCTTACTATGGGGGCCGCCTCGTCCGGCACCTGGCTAAGCGGGTAGCTCGCGAGGTCCGCTCCCTGGTCCTCGCCGATCGATCCCTTTGCCGACGTGGCCCATCCGCCGAGATATATGCCCTCTATCCCCTTTCTTTTCATCATGACCGCCTGGCCGGGCGAATAGGGGCCGAAGGACGTTATCTGTTTTCGCTCGGCGAAAAGCTCGCGGAGTCTCTTGTAGAACGCCCCCGCGGCGTTTTTCGCGATCGAGTAGTCCCTTCTTATGGTTCCTCTCTGCTCCACCACCTGGCGGGGCGAGTAAAGACGGGTTATTCCCCTGAAGCGCGCGCTTGAGAAATACCTTTTCGTCTTCCTTATCTCAGCTTCTAACTGGCTCATCGATATACTCTCCTGAAAATAAAAATGGTTGTTTCTTCGGGAACCTAGATTACGAAATCGAGATTCTCGGTGATTCTCGTGTCATTGCCCGCGAACTCCGTCATGTAGAGTTCGATTCTCTGCGAGGCCACCTCGTGGTCGTGGTTGTTTAGGTTTATGTTGAGCAGGTCTATGTACCACGGCACCTTTACGTCGTCAAGCACGTAGGCTCTCACTATCTGCTTCGCTATCGGAAGGGTTGTGGGCTTGGAGATGTCGTGGACATCCCTGTCGCTTGCCGCCTGGAGCTTTGCGTACTCTTCCTCAAGAAGCCTCTCGAAGACCTCGACGGTGAACGTGTCCCCGGCCTTAAGCCCCGTCTCGGGGTCGTCCTCGGTGAGATCCGCTCCCTTGTGGATCCACTCCCAGAGTATGCTGAGCCTTATCTCTCCGGTAGCGGCGTCCTCCATCAGGTAGAGAATGTCGTCGTTTCCGAAGAAGTCGGCGGGCTTAAGCGCCGCGGCCTGGAATCCCTGGCCGAATGCGTTTCCGTACTGAAGTCCGACGCTAAGCAGGTTACGCGCCCCCCTTATCGTTCTCGGGGCGGGCTCAAGGAGTATTAGGCCGTCTGCGTCCTCCTGGGTGTAGGTAAGGGGAGGGAATTCCCTTCCGAGCTGGTTCTCCTCGCCGACCTTCTCCCAGACGGGTCTTATTATGTGGACCATCTTCCAGTGGGCTACCCATTTGCCGCTTGCTCCTTCCTGCTGCTCCCTTACGGCCCCGGCGTAGGCTTTCTCCATGCTGCTCTCGACCCCTTCCTTCGATCCCACGGGTATGTTGGGCTCCATGCCTCCCTGCCAGAGCGCGAAGTTCCCGTTTACGTCCGGGGTATTAACGGCCCTTCTAACGCGGTCCTCGTAGTTTCTCATGTATCCGTAGGTCATGGTGATCGACTCTATGTTCGGGTTAACGAAATCCTCATCCCACGCCATGGCATCTGAGACGCTGTTTATGTAATCCCACCTGCCGGTGTTAAATCCGGCGAAGTGCTTGCCCAAAACTGC
>JAPOYE010000015.1:15988-19796 GCA_026706695.1 Candidatus Dadabacteria bacterium
TCCAGATGAAGTCCCCTCGCCCTGAAAATCACCGTGGTGAAGTCAAGCTGCTTTTCCCAGTCCTCGATTATGTCGTGTCCGAAAAAATCCCGTCCCCAGCTGTTCATCTGCCCGGCCACGCCTTCCGCGGTTTTCATGAACACTTCGTCCCTCGCGATTGCGAGCTTCAGATTGCGCTGATTGTCAAGAGACATCGTTGATATCTGCCCTAGAGCGTCCTCGCCGTCGAACATCCACCCGTCCGCGCCCGAGAGAAGGGCGTAGGCGACGTTTCTTATGCTTTTTTCAACCGGGGAGTTCGGTTTTGCCGCTGGGCCCGTTCCCTGTATCCACTGTGTTTTAAGGTCGTGGGGAATCTCCGGTCCTTCGAATTTTCCGTCCCTTGCGTCCTGGACCTTCATATTGGTGCGCGGGATAAGGGAATCTGGATCAAGAAAAGTTATTCTTTCCTTGGATTCGTAGCGCCTTTTTCTTCTCTGGGTCCTTTTTTCCATGAGGGCCTTCTGCTCGCCGTTGAAGCGGGCCATGAATTCAAGGGCCTCTAGCGCTTCCGGCGTGTACACGTCCCCGTAGGATTGCTCGATGTTGTCTCTTATGTGCAGTGTGGTGCCCATTGGTTCTTTGCTCCTCGGATGCCTGTTATGATTGAATAAAAACAGCCTAGTATAAACAAGTTCTCGATTAAATCAAATATCCCGGCCGGAACCCGTTGGGCGTCGGGGAAAGCGGCGGTTTTTTAGCTTTAAGCGGGATCACACGGGCGAGCGGAGAAGGGGCTTTTAAGCTGCTGGCATGCGAGGACTTCGTAGGGGAAAACAGGCGGGTGGGAGAACCGGTATTTCCCGTCTGACACAGCTAAAACCTTGGATGTCTTCTCCTTTTAGCACTCAATCGGATGAAGGAGCCGGTGCCTTCACGCGGATCTTGACGATGTCCGTGTCGTAATACTGTTGATGTTGTACCGACGAGGCGATATGTTGCAACAGTCGCAGAGACACATCTTGTTCCGTCGGGGCTTCCGTCGCTCGCTCGCCTAGCAGCGCGATCTGGTCTTCGAGATTCTCTTTAGTGGCTGATGCAACGAATTCAAGCACGGCCTCGTCGCCTTCCTTGTGCGCAATAATGTGCAGTCGCCGCAAGGGTTCTTCCTGATCTGATGTTGTTTTCTGCTCAAGCAGTGTGAGCAGGGTTTCTTCACTGGCGGCGTCAAGGCGGTCAGCCATTGCCTCCCCCCAACCGCTGTGGGAGGCAAACGATCGCAGAAACTCCCGGATTTTCGGCAATGTCGTAATCTGGAACGGAAGCTCTATGCGTCTGCGCCGAGGTTCAGTGACTTCGATAAAAAGCGTCAAGAACAGAGCGGTGAGACCACCTGCTGTCATGCCGTTCTGCAGTAAGCCACCGGCAAATTCCGCAAAATACTCAGGGAAGATCACGCCGTTCTGAAAGCCGACACCTACCCAGAATGAAACTCCCGCGATCATGCCTTTGCGGTAGTCAATTCCGTCCTGGACGACAACCTTCATTCCAACTACAAACAGCATGGCCACCAGGATGGCCAGATACCCGGCAGCCACCGGGCTCGGAATTGCAAGAATTGCGGCGAGCGCCTTGGGGAAGCACGCCAAGACGAGAAAGACGATGCCCGCAGCCGTCCCAACTGTCCGGGTTCCCACTCCGGTAAGTTCCGTTACCGATACGCTGGTCGAGTACGTCGTGTTTGGAATCGTGCCGGCGAGCCCGGACAGCAGGTTGCCCACCCCATCGGCAGCCACGGCTCCCTGAACGGAACGAAAGTCTACGGCCCGTGGCCGTCGCCACGAAATGCGCTGAATTGCTACGGAGTCGCCAACTGTTTCGATTGCGCCAATCAGGGTGACAAAGATGAACCCGGGCAGAAGCGTCCAGAATATGGGTCCAAAGCTCAGATCGAGGCCGGGCCAGCCTCCTTGCGGAAACCCGATCCAGGCGGCCTCGGAAATGCGTGTCGTGTCGTAAATTCCGAAAAATCCGCCAACAATGGATCCTAAAATGACGCCTGCTACGGGTGCCCAAAGTCGAAATACACCGGTGCCCTTGAGGGCGATGGCAATGATGACAAGTACGGTTGCAAGCGCACTGAGGGGGGCAGCTTGGGGATGTGCGGCGACCTGAACGTTGTCCAGGAGATCGAAAATTATTGGCATCACGGTGACGGAAATCAGCATGATTACCGTGCCTGCGACCGTGGGAGTGAGTATCCGGCGAAACAGAGAAAGACGTCTTGCCAGGGCAAATTGAAACAAAGACGAGATAATGACGAGCGTCGCCAACATGGCGGGTCCGCCTTCCGCGATCGCGGTAATGCAGATTGCGATGAATGCGCCGGAGGTGCCCATCAGGAGGACGTATCCTGCGCCGATTCGACCAACTCTGACGGCCTGCAGTACCGTGCTGATCCCGCTAATCACGACTGATGCGAATACCGCCCACATCATGTAAGCCTCAGATCCGCCGGCCGCCTTGATCACGATTAACGGCGTGAGGACGATCCCCGATATGGTGATAATGGCAAGTTGCAGGCCCAGCCCGGCTATCAGTAGCGTTGGCGGTTTGTCGTTAGGTTCGTAGCGGACGTCTGATCGCAAAGTGGAGGTATCGGTAGACATGCCGAGATACTATACTAAAATGATCAGATTTTGGAAATCATGTGTTTAAGTCGCGATCGGAAACGATTCCGCTGTCTGTCCGGCAGCGACGGCTTGCTGATCCGATCGAGGCCTGCCCCGTGGCGCCGAAAGCGGACGCAGGACTTCCTCCCGGCGATTTTGTCTGTTAACGAGCTTGCCGGTATATTAACAAATTCGGTTTTTATCTCGTAGACGATGAAAGTTTCAGCGGTGGGTGTAGCTCAGCCCGGTTAGAGCACTTGGTTGTGGCCCAAGAGGTCGCCGGTTCAAATCCGGTCATCCACCCCATTTTCCAGAAGGCGGCGCAACGTATGGGACTTCGATGCGGAATAGTAGGACTCCCGAATGTCGGGAAATCGACTCTTTTTAACGCTCTTACAAACGCCGGTGCGGCGGCCTCAAACTTTCCTTTCTGCACCATAGATCCAAATGTGGGAGTTGTCGGGGTTCCAGACCCGAGGCTTTATGCCCTCTCCGATATAGTGAAACCCCAGAAAACCACTCCCACCAGTCTGGAGATAGTAGACATTGCGGGCCTTGTGAAGGGGGCTTCTGAGGGAAAGGGAAAGGGAAACGCTTTTTTGTCACACATAAGGGAAGTTGACCTTATACTCCATGTCGTGAGGTGTTTTGAGGATGAAAACGTGATCCACGTTGAGGAGGGAATCGATGCCATCCGCGATATCCGTACTATCGAGGACGAGCTTATCCTCAAGGATCTCGAGACTGTGGAGAAGAGGGAGGAAAAACTCGCAAATCAGGCCAAAAGCAGGGATAAGGACGCAATAAGGGATCTTGAGACAGTGAGGTCGCTTCGGGAGTTTATAGAGACTGGGCGGCGCGCGAGGGATTTCCCGTGCCCGGAAGCAAGTACAGACACTTTACGGGAGCTTTTTCTTTTGAGCGAAAAGCCCGTTATCTACGTCTGCAACGTTTCAGAGGAGGAGATCTCGGAGGCGGGGGAGAACGCCGAGGTCCAAAAAGTAAGGGATCACGCGGAGCGCTCGGGAGATGACCTTATTGTCATCTCGGCCAGGATAGAGGCGGAGATAGCCGAGCTTGAGGGCGAGGAGAAAACTGCTTTTCTGGAGGAACTGGGGCTTTGCGCTTCCGGCCTTGACAGACTTGTTAACTGCGCG
>JAPOYE010000016.1 GCA_026706695.1 Candidatus Dadabacteria bacterium
CATGAGTGCGATTCATGCGCTCTCCCGGACTGAGCTACGGCCCCACGAAAAACAGAAATACTAGTCTATTTCAGGAAACATGACTGTCAAACTCCATTGTCCCAGATAGCGGTTACTCTTTATTGCTAAGGGAATTATGTATAATTTTCCTACGCATTGACAAAAAGGAGATAGCAGGATGCATTCCGTTGAGGTAGGGCTTATAGGTGCCGGAACCATAGGTTGCGGAGTTTATAAAACAATAAGCGAAAACAAGGACATAATAGAGAAAAGAACCGGGATAAGGCTCAGAATCAAGAAAGTAGCCGATATCGACATAAAGAGAAAACGCCCGGTAAAAATCCCTAGGAAACTTTTTACCACCGATGCGCGCGGACTCATAGACGACGAGAGCATCTCGATAATAATCGAACTTATCGGCGGAACGACGGCAGCGCGCGAACTGGTCTTGGCCGCGATACGAAACGGAAAAAACGTCGTAACCGCAAACAAGGCCCTTCTGGCCCACCACGGAGGTGAAATATTCAGGGAAGCGGCCGCAAACGGGGTTCACGTGGCGTTTGAAGCAAGCGTCGGAGGAGGAATACCCATAATCAAGGCGGCACATGAGAGCTATGTGGCAAACAACATTCTCTCCATACACGGAATAATGAACGGGACGTGTAACTACATACTCCACAACATGTCGGAGCAGAAAAAAGGGTTTGACGAAATGCTGCAGCGCGCCCAGAAAGAGGGATACGCAGAAGCCGACCCCTCGTTTGACATAGACGGCATTGACGCCGCGCACAAGCTGTCGATTCTGATAATGCTTGCCTACGGATTCTTTCCGAAATTCGAGAACATATACGTCGAGGGAATAAGAAACATCTCTTCAATCGATATAAGCTTCACCGAGCAGCTCGGCTACAAGATCAAACTGCTTGCCATAGCCAAGTCAACCGATTCGGGCATACAGGCTGGAGTTTATCCGGCCCTTATAAGAAAAAACACTCAGCTTGCCGATGTAAAAGACGCATTTAACGCAATCCATATCGTGGGAGACAAGGTAGGTCCGACAATGTTATATGGAATGGGAGCCGGGATGCTCCCGACGGCAAGCGCCGTTGTGGGCGATCTGGTTTCAATCGCAAAAACCGCCCAAAACGGTTCGCAGCCCGCCCCTCCCATGCTTTACGCGGAAGACGCAGGACGCAGGGCTCTTGTCAGCACCGACGGTCTTACGGGCCGCTACTACCTTAGATTTCAAGTCGAGGACAAGCCCGGCACGCTCGGGAAAATAACCACGATTCTCGGGAAGTGCGGAATAAGCATAGAGTCCATAATTCAGCAGACAAGGGAAACAAACGGCGGGGAGGTTCCCATCATAATAATGACCCACGAGTCGGGGGAGAAAAGTCTCAGGAAAGCTCTTGACAGGATAAGGAAATCCATGACATCTGTAGCCGACGCGATTTTCATAAGGATCGAAGAAATATGAGAGAACCAGCCGTAGCGAGAAAAATGCTTACGGACATAGAACCGCAGGAACATGCGACGTTCTACAAGGATCTTCTGGATTCACTTCCCGAGGGAGTGATAGTAGCTGACAAGGACCTTAATATAATTTCCGTTAACGAGCCGTCTGAGACCATACTCAATATCTCAAGGCGAAAGACAATCGGAAATCATATATCAAAGTTTCTGCCGGAAGAAATAACCAACCTCTGCTCAAGGGCGGTAAAAGAAGAAAGAGTCGTGCAAGAAAATGACCTGCTTTTCCGCATATCCCGCAACTCTTCGATCAACGTGGAATGCACTGTATCTCCGATACACGGAAGCGACGGCGGGATGAATGGACTTGTGGTCCAGATAAGAAACACTGAAAAAATGAACATGATGTCCATCATCAGCAGGAACTGCAGCCTCGAAGAAAATTACGAAACCCTTGTAAGGGGGCTCGCGCACGAAATAAGAAATCCCCTGAGCGGCATAAAGGGGGCTGCACAACTTCTAAACGGCACGCTGTCAAAAACGGAGAAAAACCGGTGTTCGAAGATAATAATAAAGGAAACGGAAAGACTGAGAGACTTGGTTGACAGACTCGTGAAACCGTCATCGGTATCAACGCAGCATCTGATGTCGGTAGATATAAATGAAATTCTGATTGACATAATATTTCTCGAATCGAATCTTCATAAAAACATAGAATTCAAGCACAAGCTCGACATTACCATTCCTCCCGTACCAGGAGACTACAACTCCCTGAAACAGGTGTTCATAAACATTATCCAAAACGCGGTGAGTTCGATAAAGAACAAAGGGCAGATAACGGTCAGCACCAAATGGGTCACGGATTACAAGATACGCAATAAACACACGGTCCTGATATCGGTAAAAGACAACGGAACGGGAATACAGAAGAAGGACCTGAAAAAAATATTCACCCCGTTTTTCTCGAGCAAAAGGAAAGGAACAGGGCTTGGTCTTTTCATATCGAGCCAAGTAATAGCCAAATACGGAGGAATGATTACCGCGGAGAGTGAAGAAGGAACGGGCTCCGAATTCAAGATACAGCTCCCGGCAAGCTAGAAATTATCAGCTTTTTGGGAACAGACAACGCAATTGCGACTTGGCGGTTGGAGAAACCAGATCATGAAGAATCGCATCCTAATAGCCGACGACGAAGAGGACATCAGGTGGATACTCGAGACATCCCTTAAGAAATCGGGCTTTGAAGTCGAGTGTGCCGAAAACGGAAAGGACGCCGTCCGAAAAGCGTGCGAGGATCCATACTCCCTGATTCTTCTTGACATAAACATGCCGGATATGAACGGGTTTGAAGTTCTCAACCAGCTTAGAAACAGAGAAATCGACTCGCCCATAATATTCATTACCGCGCAGAATACCGTCAGCAATGCCATAGATTCAATACAGCTCGGGGCCTATGATTATCTGACCAAGCCGTTTGACCTCGAAGAGGTAAAACTCTTTGCCGAGCGGGCCATAAAAAACTACGAAGTCGAGAGAAAAATAAGGCTGTCTCAGGATTCCGAGGAAAATATTTCGTTCGAAGAAATAGTCGGCAGTTCACCCGACATGCTGAACGTATACAAGCTTATAGGTCGCACCGCCTCCAAAAACATCACCGTGCTGATAACAGGAGAAAGCGGCACCGGGAAAGAACTTATCGCAAGAGCCATCCATTATAACAGCCCGAGAAGAAAGAAAAGACTGGTATCCGTAAATATATCCGCGATCCCCAAGGAACTTATCGAAAGTGAACTGTTCGGATATGAAAAAGGGGCATTCACCGGCGCCACCACCTTGAAGAAAGGAAGATTTGAAGAAGCCGACGGCGGAACCCTTCACATAGACGAAATAGGGGAACTTTCAACCGACCTGCAGTCAAAGCTCCTAAGGGCCATCGAGGAAAAACAGATCTACAGGCTCGGCAGTGAAAAACCGGTCTCCGTTGACCCCAGAATAATCGCAAGCACAAATAAAAACCTAAGAGATGCTGTCACGGAAGGTTCTTTCAGAGAGGACCTGTTTTACAGACTAAACGTCATAAGCATAAATTTACCCCCTCTCAGGAAAAGAAAAGAGGATATAAAGGAACTGGTTCGACACTTTTTGAATAAATACTCCACTGAATTCGGCACCGAGAAAAAGGTGCTCTCCCCCGAAGCGGAGCAGTTGCTGATCAGCCACAGTTGGCCCGGAAACGTAAGAGAACTTGAAAACACTATAAAACGTCTTCTGGTTTTAACTCCCGACAGCATAGTAAGCGGTGAGGAGACAAAAGAAGCCATCGATTCGCAAACCGGCTACGGAGAGACGGAAACGACGGAGAGGAAAACCGAAGAGCTTGTTCGTACGATGGTAGAAAATTCGGACTTATCCCTGCAGAACATCCACGAACAAGTAATCGGAAAAGTTGAAAAACAGTTAATCAAAACCATTCTCGCAAAAACTGACGGAAACATGAAACAGGCGGCAGCAATACTGGGGATAAACAGAAACACCCTGTCAAAAAAGATAAATGACCTGGAAATAGAAAGGAGTTAAAACCTAATACCCAAGCTTCCTGAGCGCATCGCGCGCCGCGGACTGTTCAGACTGTCTCTTGCTTCTGCCCTTGCCCGTACCCGCCAGGTCGGAAGAAATTCTTACCTCCACTGTGAAAGTCCTTTCATGCGGGGGACCTTCTTCACTCAGAACCCTGTACTCGGGCGTCTTTCCGAAGACGCTCTGGGAAACTTCCTGAAGCTGCGTCTTGCTGTCATGGGGAAAATCGTCTTCCTCAACAGCGTCTTGAAACAGTCGAGACACAACCTCGAAAGTTTTCTCGTAGCCCGCATCAAGATACAGCGCTCCTATGAGTGCCTCAAAAGCATTTGCGTTGTTTGACTCCCTTTCCCTCCCCCCGGTGCTTTCTTCTCCCTTTCCAAGCCTTATCTGCTCTCCCAGTCCCAGCATCTCGGCGTATTTCGCGAAATTCACACCGCTTACCACCCGACTTCTGATCTTTGAGAGATCTCCCTCGGTGTATGAAGGGTATTTTTCGTAAAGCAGAACGCTAACCATGCATCCAAGCAGAGCATCTCCGAGGAACTCAAGTCTCTCGTTGCTGGGACATGAAAACTCGTTTGCATATGAACTGTGGGTAAGCGCCGTTTCAAGCAGAGAGGGATCTTCGAACTTATAGCCAAGTTTTCGGTGAGTCATTGTGAGAAAATATCATTAACCACATTCAAAATCAACATCGCCGCAGGAGTGATTAAATTTTAAGATGTTATGCACAATAAACGTGCATCGTCGGAAAAATCTGAAACAGCGCTCGCGGGAAAAAGAGATTTTTTTACGAACAGAAATATAAATCGAGTCGCCTTCGGATTCTGAAAATATTTAATTATAAGAATTAGTTATAAAACAAAAAACTTCCCCTTCGCAAAAGAAACAGTTATTCTATACCCCTATTTTAAGAACCAATTCACTTAGAAACAAAAGAAATGGTATATTTTTTGATACTTTATTGTAGTTGAATAATAAGCGTAGGAGGATTTTACCACCATGAAGAAGATAGAGGCCATTATCAAGCCGTTCAAACTGGAGGATGTAAAGGAGGCTCTCAGGGAGATAGGAATTCAGGGTCTGACAGTTGTCGAGGTAAAGGGGTTCGGCCGTCAGAAAGGTCATACGGAACTTTACAGGGGTGCAGAATACGTCATCGACTTCTTACCTAAGATAAAGCTGGAAATAGTGGTTTCCGACGATATGGTCTCCAAGGTAATCGAGACCATAAGGGAAAGCGCGAAAACCGGCAAGATAGGAGACGGAAAGATATTCCTGTTCCCGGCCGAAGACGTAATAAGAATTAGAACTGGAGAAAGGGGCGAGGATGCTATATAATTAGCGCTCGCACCAAAGAAACTTTTCTCTGGAAACAATTGCATTAAGGAGGATTATTAATCATGGCTACTAAGTCGGGTCAGCCCGCTTCTCCGAAGAAGCCGGCTGAAGTAATAAAATTCATAAAAGATTACGAGATCGAGTTTGTCGATCTCAGATTTCTTGATTTTATAGGAATGTGGCAGCACTTCACCATACCGGCGGAGGAAGTTGACAAGTCGTTTTTTGAAAACGGCCTTGGTTTTGACGGTTCAAGCATCAGGGGATGGCAGGCGATTAACACAAGCGATATGCTCATTATGCCGGATCCCACCACCTGCAAGGTCGATCCTTTCATGCAGGCCCAGACTCTCGTCATAATATGTAATATTGAGGATCCCATAACAAGGGAACCTTATACCAGAGACCCGAGAAACATAGCGAGAAAAGCTGTTTCCTTCATGCAGGGTACAAAGGTCGCAGACACCGCCTACTTCGGTCCGGAACTGGAATTCTTCATTCTTGACGATGTAAGATACGATCAGAGTCCACGTGGCGGTTACTACTTCATAGATTCGGAGGAAGGCATCTGGAATTCCGGGGCTGATGAGCAGCCGAACCTCGGTCACAAGCTCAGGCACAAGGAGGGCTATTTTCCAACGCCTCCTTCAGACAGCATGCATGACATACGTTCCGAAATGGTGAGCACGCTTCTAAGCCTTGGTATTTCTGTCGAAGCCCATCACCACGAGGTTGCGACATCGGGGCAGGCTGAAATCGATATGCGTTTCGCCCCGCTGGTCGACATGGGAGACAACATGAAATGGTACAAGTACGTGGTAAAGAACGTTGCCCGGGAACACGGGAAAACGGTCACTTTCATGCCAAAACCCGTCTTCGACGACAATGGCTCCGGAATGCATGTTCACCAGTCCCTGTGGAAAAACGGAAAGCCTCTTTTCGCAGGAAAAGGGTATGCGGGGCTTAGCAATCTCGCAATGCACTACGTGGGCGGGATCCTCAAACACGCAAGGGCTATATGCGCGTTCAGCAACCCGATAACAAACTCATACAGAAGACTTGTTCCTGGGTTCGAAGCTCCTGTGAACCTTGCCTATTCGGCGAGAAACAGAAGCGCCGCGGTAAGGATCCCCATGTATTCGCCGAACCCCAAGTCAAAAAGAATTGAGGTCCGGTTCCCTGACCCCTCGTGTAATGGTTATCTTACGTTTTCCGCTATGTTGATGGCTGGACTTGACGGAATCGAAAACAAGATCAAGCCGGGGGATCCGCTGGATAAGGATATCTATGCTCTGGGGCCCGAGGAGCTAGCGAGCGTTCCCTCCGTACCAGGTTCGCTTGAAGAGGCCGTCAAAGCCCTTGAAGATGACCACGAGTTTCTGCTCAAAGGAGGAGTCTTCACAGAGGACGTAATCGAGACATGGATTGACTACAAAACGGAAAACGAAATCAACCCGATCAGGTTGAGACCCGTACCGTATGAGTTCATGCTTTATTACGACGTATAAGCTCTGCCGAAGGGGGGAGTCGAACCCCCACGGGCGCAATGCCCACAGGATCCTGAATCCTGCGCGTCTGCCTATTCCGCCACTTCGGCTTTTATCTTTCTCTCCAAGACGCCACGGTCGGATACGAATTTTTCTTTTTCAGGTCTTTACGGATAACGGCCTGAACCTGCCTTGTAACGGGAATTTGCTCTCCCACTATACCCGTGGAAACAGCGGTGTAGACATCACTTTTCCCGCCCTTAAGAACCACTCCCGAAATGCCGGAGCTTATCTTTAGACTGGAATCCACTCCCTTTAAGATTTTCGTGGTCTCGCTGGCAGATATGACTCTCTTGATGCTCCTGCGAAGGATTATCTCGTCGGCCATCCTCCCGACTACGCTGTCTTTTATCTCCCGGGGATCGTTCTGCCTCTCGTTGACCGAGACCCCCGCAGCCTTAATGGTAGCCATTATCACCGTTTTTGAAGCGGTGCTGAAATTCACCTTCTTGTCTTTAGGATATACGGTGAGATAGTCTTTGACCTGGAAAAAGAAATCCTTATCCATCCCCTCAATCATCCTAATTTCCTCAACGCTGTCAAGCAGTCCGTCCTTGATATAATAAGGATTATCAAGTTTTGCGTAATAGTTCCCACCGGCTCCATCGGGATCCTGATCGTTTCCGCTACCCGGCGCCGCCCCGTCAAGCCAGTTCACCAGACTTGCCACGAAGAGATCGGCCTTGTCCGTCTCCACCCCGAGAAAGCGGAAAAGTTCATTTAGCTGCGTTCGGACCTGAAAATCCACCCGGCCCGATCTCTGATCCACAAGAGCATTGAGATTGACCTTCGATCTCTCGTCTACAACTTGAAGAGATATGTTTCCTTCTCCGATGGGAAAAGAGATAATGGAAAGCTTCCAGCCGTCGGAACCGTTTTCTGAGCTTATTGCCTGCCCAAGGATTCCCTGCAACAAGGGCAGGTCCTCCGGCGTTTTCTTCCTCAGCACCCCCCGCACAACTCTCACCCCTGATTTCGCAATATGTCTTGCCTGGACATCGCTTGAGCTGTTCGCGGAAATTTCGTAACTCACGCGGGTCGAGTATATGAAATCAATCACGATTGTGGAAAGTATTGCAATCGTTATGACAACGATAACAAGTACTATTCCTTTTTGCGCTGTTTTCGGATCTGCTCTGCGCATTCAGTCAGCCACCGGTATAGCAACAATCATGGAATAAGCCTCCTCCTGATCTCCTGCTCCCAAAAGAATGATCTGGACTTGAACCGCCTTTGGAAATCCTCGCATTTCTGACGAATTCCAATCCCACACCTCTTGCTCGTTAGCAGATGCCGGGGATCGTCCGGAAAGGAAATTCACCCTGAAACTCAGCACCCTTTCCGAAATTGGATATGCGGCTCCAGCCTCATCGTTTCCGATCCAGTAATTATCCTTCCTCATAAGGGCAAACATATCTTCGCGCTCGCCGCGGAGCGGAACCAGATAGTAGGAGATCTCGCTCTGGCCGGATTGGGTGGAATAATGGGTGGGGTCCTTCGCAAAAGAGGTGAATACTATTCTGCTGTTATCCCCTTCGAGCCTCCCGGTAAAGTAGCTATACGCGGAAGGAGAAGAAACCTCGGAATTGATGCTCCCTCTGGGAAAAGCGTTCACCAAGTCATGGCGCATCTTAAGCAGGATGGTATTCGCTTCCTGGATCAGTTCGTTTTCCGCCTCAACCCTGCGTTTGACTGTTATAAGCTGGGAAAAGGAACTGTAGAGCATCGTGAGCACGATGACCGTTATGGCGACGACGATAAGAATCTCTATAAGGGTGAAACCGCTTTTATCATCCCGAATCGACGAAGCTGATTTCATAGCTTTCCTCCCCGTCGTCCCAGGTTATAAGAACACTGATAATGGTCATTTTCGCTTCGAATTGGGTTAAGTTGTAAGGGGAGACTGTGAGATGCCACTCAAAGCCGGGATAATTTTCAAATTTCCCGCTCCTCTTCGAGTCCGCCGTGAGCCCCTCAGCGTCGATCCGTGAAGCTATGTCGTCGGCCAGACTTGTGGCTATCAGGTAGTTGGTAGACCTTGTGGCAAGATTCACATTGTGACCTACAATGCCGAGGATTGAAACCATCGCGAAGGCAAGCAATCCCACGGCAACCATGACTTCGAGCAATGTAAATCCGCAAACGCTGTTTTTCGAGGCCTTCATACAGTCCTCTCCCTACCGTTCCGCCAGGTTCTGAAACCGGCTGTTAAATTCGACGTACTCGTCAAAAATCTTAGTGGCCCCGGTGTAGGGGTTTGTGGAGAGCGTGAAAAAATTGTCCTCGCCAGTTCGCAGGTGAATAACCGCCGAGTCAACAATCCCCGTCGGCAGAAAAAGTATGAATGCGTCTCTTCCGGAACCAATCTTTCCCTGGGTTCTCTCCGTCTGTATATCGCTGAAAAAAACCCCGCTGGGAAGCTTTCTGAATCCAGATGCGGAATCCTCCTCCAGGCGGAACTGGTTTTCCTCAAGAAATTCTGCCCAGTATTCTCCGGTATCGATATCGAAAGAAAGTTTGTATATCCGTTTTTCAAAAATGGCTTTGCTGTAAATATGCCTTATCGTAGTGACAAGCCCTCTTGAAGCACTGCGAAGGCTCATGTCACCCGTTTTGAGAACTCTGGGCATGGCCACGGAGAAAAAAGCTCCGAGCAGAAAAACGACCACAATGAGTTCAATTAAGGTGAAGCCGGCGGATTTATTTCTCATCTGTCTCTGCTGGACAGATCATCGTCTGAATTCCCTATCCCATCCGGACCGTTAGACCTTATATAGTACAATCCGTCCTCGGTCTGGTCGGTCCCGAAATACACAAACTCGTTCCCCCAAGGATCAAGCGGAACGCTCGCGGATTCAAGATAACGTCTCCACCTCTTGGCCTCCCTGCCCACCGTTACCGGTTCGACCAGAACGCGTAGCCCCTGCTGGGTTTCAGGATAAAAACCGTTATCAAACTTAAACAGCTGGAGCGCCTGCTCAAACTGCTTGATCTGAATCATGGCCTGTTTTTCCTTTGCCCTCTCCCCCTGACCTATCACGTTCGTTCCCACTATGTAGGCAAGCCCCGCTATGATAAGCACGACCACCATAATTTCAATCAGAGTAAACCCCATCTGGGATCTCATTTTTCTCTACCTCCCTGTTCAGCTTATTACAGAAGTTAGATTCAACACAGGTAAAAGTATAGCAAAGACTATAAAACCCATCACGACGCCCATAATCAGTATCATTACCGGCTCAAGAAGGGAAGTCAGCGTGGCAAGCATGCCGTCGACCTCGGTATCATACATATCGGCCACTTTCGACAGCATGACTTCCATTTTACCCGCCTCCTCGCCCACAGACACCATTCTCACCATCAGGGGAGGGAAAATCCCGGTCTGCCCAAGGCAACCTCCGAACGCCGCTCCCTCCGCAACCTTGACCCGAACATCCCTTATATTGTCAACATAAAGACTGTTTCCCATAACCGATTCGCTCACCCTGATGGATTCAAGAAGAGGAATGCCGCTTGAAAGTAGCGTGGCAAGCGTTCTTGTGAAACGGGAAATCATCACTTTTGAAGACATTTTCCCGAACACTGGAATTCTCAGGGAAAACCTGTCGTAGACCTTCCTTCCGGAAGGAGTTTTTACGTACCTCTGTCCAAAAAACAATACGACGGCCAAGAAAATCAGCAGAAGGACAAAATTCTCCCTGAGAAAATCACTTGCACCTATAAGCATTACGGTAACAAACGGCAAAGCCTTGTTACTGGCCTCGAATATGTCGGCGACTTTGGGAATTACGAAAGTCATCATGAAAACCAGTACCCCGAGTCCGACGACAAACATTATCGCCGGATATATCATGGCCCCCCTGATCTTCGAAGTCAGTTCGAGCTGCTTTTCAAGGAAATCCGCAAGACGGTCGAGCACGACATCAAGAGTGCCGCTAGCCTCGCCGGCACGAACCATGCTCACGTAAAGATCAGAGAAAGCTCCTTTGTGCTCCTCAAGTGCGGCGTGAAGAGAACTGCCTTCACTCACCCGGCTTCGCACCTGAGAGAGAATTTCCTTGAGCTTCTGGTCATCAGTCTGCTCGTAGAGGGCCACAAGTGAGGTCTCAAGAGGAAGGCCTGATGAAATCAGGGTTGAGAACTGTCTTGTCATAACGGCAAGTTCCGAGATGCTCACCCTGTTCCACGGAAGGCTCACCGACGAGCGGCGAGATCCGCTCGCCTCCTTTATAGAGGAAAGATAGATGCCGCCTTTTCTGAGCCTGTCGCTTGCGATCTTGACCGATTCCGCGCTGATAACTCCCTTTACCGATTCGCCCTTGTCGTTGATGGCTTTATAGTTATAAACAGGCATTTGAAATACCGATGTTAAAGACAGCCGCGGTCTAGCTCTCCGCCAGATCCTCTTCCGTAACCCTGAGCACTTCGTCAATTGACGTTATGCCTTTTGCGACTTTGTCGGCACCGTCCATTCTAAGGGTAATGAGTCCGTTTCTCAGGGCTTTTTCCTTAAGCGTTGAAGAATCCGGGTGTGTAAGAACAGTGTTTTTGAGTTCATCATCGATAAGCAGTATCTCAAAAATCGCTATTCTTCCCGAAAATCCCGTCTCCATGCACTCTTGGCATCCCTTGGCTCTGTATATCTTTCCTTCCGGACAGGCCTCGCGAGCAAGTCCTATACGACCGAGCTCCTCATCAATCGGCACGTACAGCTCTCTGCACCGCGTGCAAAGAATCCTGACAAGCCTCTGAGCTATGACCGCCGAGAGGGTAGAAGCTATAAGAAAGGACTCCACTCCCATATCGGCAAGCCTAGTCACGGCGCTTACCGAGTCATTGGTATGCAGCGTGGAAAACACGAGATGCCCAGTGAGTGAAGCGTTCATGGAAATATCGGCAGTTTCCCTGTCCCTTATTTCCCCGACTAGTATAACGTCGGGGTCCTGCCTGAGTATTGAGCGAAGTCCGTTTGCGAACGTAAGATCGACCTTGGTGTTGACTTGGATCTGGTTAATTCCCTGTATCTGGTATTCAACCGGGTCTTCTATAGTGATTATTTTCTTGTCAGGGAGATTGATTCTCTGCAGGGCAGCATAGAGGCTTGTTGTCTTTCCGCTTCCCGTGGGTCCCGTAACGAGAATGATCCCGTGAGGACGTTTGATAAGGGATTCCACCGTCTCGAGCTTTTTTCCTTCAAGACCCAGCTGCTCGAAGCTCATCAGCACCGAAGACCTGTAAAGCAGCCTCATTACCACGCTCTCTCCCCATGAGGTGGGAACTGTCGAAACCCTTACGTCGATATCCCTTCCTCCGATCTTGAGCCTTATGCTTCCGTCCTGAGGCTTTCTTCTCTCGGCTATATCAAGTTCAGACATGATCTTCACACGCGAGATCACCGAAGACTGAACCGTCTTCGGAACTTTCGTCACGTCGTGCAGAATGCCGTCCTTTCTGAACCGTACCAGCACTTCTTTTTCGAAACACTCTATGTGAATATCGCTTGCGTGCTCCCTTACCGCCTGAAAAAGAAGCGTGTTTATGAATTTTATGATCGGAGCTTCATCTTCGGCCTCAATCAGATCCTGGGGCTCGGTAAACTCCATGTCGGAGAGTCCCGAACCTTCGTTTATATCCTCTGACACAACGTCTTTGCCCTGCTCGTAGACCCTGTTAATGCTGTCGGTCAGCACGCGCTCAAGGGTAATGTAAGTTTCAAGCGAGCAGTTAAAGCGGGAGCGGACCTCGTCAAGGGCATAGAGCTCCTGAGGCGGTGCGAATACGACTTTGAGCGTTCCGTTGTCTTTGCTTATAGGGAGTATTCTGAATCTCTTCGCGAAGCTGATCGGAAACTGTTTTATCAGTTCATAATCTATATCGTCTTCGGGAATCGATTCGACTTTTTCAACTCCGTAAAACTCGGAAAGAATATCTAGAGCCGGGGAGTCTTTGAGCAAGTCAGTTTTGAGCAGTATGTCTTCTGTGTTCCGACCGTTTTTCCCTTTAAGCTCTTCAATCCTCCCCATAACCTCGGGGTAACGCCTGCCTATTATTTCGTCAAGGGCCTTCATTTTCTAAGAACTTCCCTACTCAAGCGTATTCAGATCCCTTCTATGAAGCAAGGTCTTTCTTCTCTGGTAATCCATAAGCAACTGCTTCATATCACTTTCCGTTTCAACTATCCGTGGGGTAAGAAGTATCATCAGGTTAAGCTTCCTGTTCTGATTGCGCTTGAACCTGAACAGGTTTCCAATCAGCGGAATATCTCCGAGCAGAGGTGTTTTGTTGTGAAGCACCTCTTCTCTGTCCTGAACCAGCCCACCTATAACGAGGGTCTGCCCATTTTTGACTATAACCGACGAATCGGCACTTCTTGTTGTAGTCGCAATGCCGAACTGGGCGGTGTTAAGTCCCGCGGGCGCCTCTCGGGTAGAGGAAACCTCGGTCACTATGTCAAGGTTAAGGTATTCTCCTTCGCTTATCTGAGGGGTGATGCTGAGCCTTATTCCCACCGGCAATCTCTCGATCGTCTGAACTGTAACGCCGCTTGTTCCAACAGTGCTACCCATCGGAAACGGTATTACGTCAGCCACCACTATCTCGGCCGGTTCGTTGTCGGTTGTAATAATACTCGGGGTTGAAAGAACATTGACGTCGGTCACGGAACTCAGCGCCTGAAACACCGCGGAGAACGAAGGAAGAGACGGAAGCGGACCCGAACCGTCGGGGTCAACTTCCTCTCCCACCACTCCGAGAAAGAGCCCCGAGAGACTGCCTATGGAAGCAGTTGCAATTGTAGGATCAGCCGCAACCCCGAGAAGACTTGGGATGCCCGGCAGCTGCTGTCCGATAAAACCTAGGTTGTCGCCCTCGATTGTAACGCCGAGACCGAAATTGGTTCCCAGCGCATTAAGGTTATCAAGGCCCACCTCGAGTATGGCAGCTTCCACGAACACCTGCCTTCTCCTTACGTCAAGCTTATCCACTATCTGCTTGACCATTCTGTACTGCGTGAGAGAACCGATCACTATGATGGAATTTGTCGCCGGGTCCGAAGTTATCTTAAGCCCATCGCCCGAAGACACTATGACTGAAGAACCGGTCTGCTCGCTCCCTCCCCTCTGGATGTTCCCGCCCTGGGAACCTAAACCACCGACATTTCCGCTGCCGCCCACTTTCCCCTCTCCGAGACGACTTGAAGGCTGGCCGGTTCTGCCGGATTGCCGCGCCTGATCCCGGTAGGAAACTGAAGACACTGCGCCTCCTTTCCCCTCCGCGAACAGATTTCCCAGAACTTCGATTATCTGCTCAGCGTCGGCGTTTTTAACCGGTATAACGTAGACGTCCTGTTCGGCGTGCTCGCTCTCGATGTCCAAAACGGCGATCGTCTCCTTTATCAGGGAAAGATCCCTCGGGTCGGCAATCACTATTATGGAATTTGTCCTCTCGTCGTTTATCACCTTGAACCCCAGGAGTTCGGATCTTCCGGATATGAAGCCGTCATTCTTGCCCTTTGACGGCTTGGCCTTGGCACTTTTAGGATTGAAGATCTCAAGCAGCTTAAAAATAACGTTGGCCGAGCTTGTGTTATGCACTTTGATGAACTCTATTTTCTTCTCGTAATCAATATTCGCAATCACTTCGGCTATCTTGTTCACGTTCTGTTCATTATCAACCACCACTAGGGTATTTGACGGTTCGTGAGCCTTCATAAAACCATCCTTGCTAACCAGGGCCCGAAGGACGTTGGAAATTCCTTTGGCTTTTACGCTCTTAAGCTTTATCAGCTTCATCACGTATTTCTGGGAAGACTCCGCAGGGTCGAAATCCAGTATTAACGGTATGCTCTCTGACTTTATCCCCTTTTTGGGGACGACCTTGTTAACTCCCTCCGCGCTTATGACCGAATAGCCGTTCATATCAAGCAGTATCTCAAAAATTCTAAACGCATTCTCCCTCTCGAAACCGCCCTCGGGAGTTATGATCGTTATATTCTTGTCCCTGATTTTGTCACTTAAGAGATAGACCTCGGAGGTGATCTCGCTTATGGTCTTTACCATCTCATTAAGCGTCATGTTGGAGCGAAGGTTGACCATCCCCCCGTCCTCGGGAATTTCCTCACCCTCTTCACCGAGAGTCCCATCGCCCGAGACCGCAACTGTTTCCTCAGGCTTCTTCGTCTCCGGCTCGGGAGACCTCTCAACTTCGACTGCAATTTCTTCCTCCGCTAAATCGAGCGGCAGACCGGGGTCCTCGACCAGGCCTTCAAGAGTCTCGTTGCCAGAAACTTTCACCGCATCTTTTCCAAGGGGCCTCAAGTCTTGCTTGCCCGGGTCCTTCGCGGCCTCCTCGGCCAGCAACTCCGTGGCTTCCACGGCAATATCAGCGGGTTCCGCGGGTGAGCCCTCCCCGTTCGCTTTTTCAAGCCTTGTGCCCGGGGCGACAACAACCCTGGCCCTCGTGAGATCCGGAAGCGGCTCGGACTTCTCCGCGGGAGCCAGATGGGGACAGAGAACGGAAGCGGAAAAAACGAGAACCGCTGAGAGAAGCGGGAGAAAATTTTTATTCAGAAAGTATTTCATAACCTGTTTAACCTTAAAGAAACTGAATTTTTTCGTATTGGGCCTAGTAAACCGTGTAGCGGTTGCTCTTTCTTTTACCCTGTCTCGTAAAATTAACGGTAAACTCACTCTGGCCCCTCAAGTCGGTAAAAAGCGAAAGAGCGCTCTGCACGTCGTTTAAAGCAACTTCATTTATCTGGTGAACTATATCCCCGTTTCTAAGACCCATTTTATAAAACACGCTCCGGCTTTTCACTCCGAAGATCTTGATGCCGTCATCGCGCGGCACAATCTTAGCCTCGGTTATTAAACTGCTGGGTTCAGCGAGCAGCTCTTCAAACATCACTCTCTCTATCTGGTACAAGCCCTCGCTGACCTTGCTGACCCCTGAAGCCGACGACTTTTTTGACCTAACAGACGGTCTGTTCCTTGCTTGAGAACTCGCGGGGCTTTTCGCGAAAACGGATTCAAGCTCGTTTCCGCAGGTAATCAATTCGGGACCTTCCGCTCTTCGTATAGTCACTTCGCAGTCGTCTATTTTCACTACCTCCACTTTTTCGGATGTCACAAGATCAACCAACTGCCCTTCAGAATAACCCTTTATTCCGCTATTTTCCATATTCTTTATCACGGCGATGCTCTTGTTGGCTGCAGAATCAGCGCGGCTTTTGAGTATGAAAGTTCCAAGAAGTTCAAGCTTGAGGGAAGTTTTCGGGGTAATTTCCCCCTCGAAAACTTCCGAGGAATTGCCCGTTCCCATCTGCCCGGCATACCCGCCCGTTCCGAACAGATTTGTTCTCAGTATAGAGTCGTAGTGCTCCCTTGAACGATAGGGAATCTTAACCCGTCCGTACTTCTCCTTGTAGATGTGTTCTCCTGTCAGGCCTCCCTTGTCGGACTCTATCTTGTCGCGCAGGCCGTTGTTGATCGTGGCCGAAACCGAGTACGCAATGGCGACTATCAGCAAGACGTTTACGACCCAGACATACTTTCTCAAGACAAACAAAACCATAGTCAATTCCTTAAATTAATCCCATATAATTTAATAGGATGCCTTATTTTTTTCAACATTCCCATCGCCGCGGAGACATAGCTCAAGAAAAGCCCGCAATTCTGAATCGATACCCCGCGGCGATTTTTTAAATATCCGTGCAATGTTCACTCGCTCCGTTCTGTTTCCCCCGCCGGAGCGACGACAGGGAAGTTTTCAAGCACGGAACAAAAATACCGCTTTTCAAGATCATATACGTCAAAAGCAAGTTCCGAGGCCCGCTCGAATCCCTCTCCGCATGAAACGCTCTCGCTTATCTCCTTGAAAAGCATTCCCATGTCGTACCACTTCTGACCGATGCTGTTCATCTCGTCGGGAAGACCCGCCCCGTAAAAAGGGGAGAGCACCGGGGAGACCTCTTCCAGGAAATCCCTGTAAAACCACCTGAAAGCGGCGCCGCAGACCCCTCTTCTGCATATGACCTGGTAAGTAAACCTCGCGGTCCACTTCCAGTCGGCAAGGTCTCTCCAGCCGGGAAGATCCTCGGCCCACTTCCTTATAACCTCAACGCCTGAAGTTCCTCTCAGTGTGGTTCGGCCTTCAAGCATCATCTCGGCGTTTTTCCTTACGGCACCGAGAATCATCTCCTCAAGGTCGGCGCCACGTTCCATGGACTCCACTTCAACCCTGTTGTTTGAAAGAGGATACGGCCTGGCTTTTGAGCTTCTCGCTTTTGTCATATTCTCAAAAGAGACAGTCTGGAGCCCTTCAAACGAGTTGTCCGCTACGTAAAAGACGGATTCGGAATCATCGTATCCGCATACCGCAATTACGTGTCCGGGGAAATGGGTCCTGGAGTCAAAATACTCAAGGTAGCGTATATCGGCCTGTATCAGTACCGGAATGTCTCTCTGAATAAATTCCTTGAGTTCAGCAGAGGCCCGTTCGTTGTCATCCTCATACTTCCAGTCGGCTATGTCAAGGCCGAAGTTCCTGAGGAAGTTAATCTCCATAAGAGGACCGCGAGGCTGTATAATCCTGCCCGGGTTCATCCCGTCCTCACAGGAGTAATAAAAACCGAGCCCCGCTCCAAGCCCGAAACACATCTGCTCGGAAAAATCCTGTCCGTAGTAGATACAGATATCCCTGAGTGCCGCGGAACCGCAGTGCACTCCCTTTAAGTGTCTCCAGCCCTCTATTGTCTTTCTCATAAAATCGTAAGCGCAGGAAGTCTTATGCCTCTTTTACCAGCTACAGCATGTCCATCGGTAGCAGCAAAATGTGAAGACGGATATCGGCAATGCTTACAATTTTAGCTGTTTCCGTTCCTTAACTGAAATTTTATGTTCCATAAATGAAGTTATGGAACGGAATCAAGAAAAGTTTTTCTGGCATATATGAGGGATTTTGAAAATCAGAAGTTAATCGAATTAAGGAGGGCGGTTCGATTCCAAATGTTTTCATTGGAGTAAGACTTAGCATCTTTGAGCAGGTTTCCGTATCCCTCTTTAATTCATTAACGAAATTAGCGTGAAAGTGTTTTTAAGAGTTCAAAAGGAAATTTATTTAAGGAGGATTTACACATGAGATTACGTAATCTTTTTATGATTCTATTGTTATGCATGACAGTAGGAGTTTTTGGTGTGTCCTGCACCGGTGATGATGGAGCTCAGGGGCCACAGGGTGAGCAAGGGGAAAAGGGTGATCCCGGTGAAGTAACGGAAGGTGACCTACCGGAAGCGGTAGAAACCTATAGTTTTCTTGAAAGCTGGGGAGTTGCTGAGGGAGTTTCTTGCAGTAGCGATATACTGAGCACCGAAGCAGACCTCCCCGGACCTGATTTGGCAGATATTAGTGCTACCGGTCAGGGTAATCTTAGTAGGACCAATGACATAAATAATGGTGTTAGTGCTACGTGTGCTGACAGTATTTTCGGCAATATTGTAGCTATGCAGAAAGGTGGAATCAACTTAGATGATCCTGCTCCAGCAGGTAATCAAATTTATCTTTATAAAACCAGCCGGACAGAAAAATCTATAGTAGAGAAGGTGCCAACGGAGAAAACCGCTTTCTCTCTTGATATTCTAACCACCACCACAAAAGATATTGTCGGGGGTAAGGTTTATGCGAAGTTGGAAACTACTGGAGGGGATGAGGCCATTGAGCGTCAGCTTCTTCACTCCCAATGCACCAAAGGAACGGATCCTCCGGATATTGTAGGAGATTTCCGGGCCGTCAAGATAGTAACGGCAGCACAAGAGTTTGTTAACAGTATGCCATGTACTGCCGGTACTAACTGTACACCCGCGACAAAGACAACTACTAAATACAAGGTCTGTGTGAGGCTTGATGCTCATCCCGGTCAAGTTAAATGTCTTGTAGTGGATAAGGGTGTAACTCCTGATCCTACACCATCTGACGATAAAACCTTTATAGGTCTTTATGACGGTATGGATGTAAGTGATCAAGAAGTCGACATCACTGCCACTGTAAGTTCTGGTAATTTCTTTGGTGACACTGCTGCTGAAGTCGCAGGAGCCTATGCAGGTCTTTGTCATCTGTTCGGACTTGAATAATCGACTAAATCCCATAAACGAAAAAGCTCCTAGTGGATTGTTTCCATAGAGACATCATCCATCATCGAACTAGCTGCTTTATCTTTGGGTAAAATCCCTCGGTAGGTTCTTCCGTAACTTCAGACCTGCCGGGGGATTTTTTTATTTTGAAAACAAAATGTTTGGGAATAAACAGGATTGAGACCGTCTCTAAGGGGCAGTGAAATATCAAAAATCGAAAGACCAAAAAGCAGATTTAATGTTCCATAACTTCATTTATGGAACATTAAACTCTTCCGCTCCAAAACCCTTCCTTATAAAACTACCACAAAAGACTTCAATATGTCAAGAACTTTAAAAAACCCTGTAGGAAGAATTGTATGAACATTCTACTTCTCAGAGCTATTGTAATCCGGCTTGCAGAAAAAGCAAGTTGTGTGAGAAGAAAATAGGAACAGGAATGACTGCAACAGAGACAAAACGGTTTCATGCTGGAAGCATATTCTGGTAACCTTTCTCAAGTGCTATAGTTGCTTTTTAGTCCAAGACGCCGTGTCGCCTGGATCAGCTGGTCACCATGATTGAGAAAATCCTTAAAAATTCGAAAAAAGCTATTCTGCTCGGAATAGGAGGGGGAGGAGATATAGTCGGAACCCTTCCGACGGCCAACCTGCTCGAGATAAACGGAACGCAATGCGTTCTGGGGGGACTCAGCTGGGAGCGTTTCACAATAGACCCCGATCCGGGGCCAAGAAAACTTGAAGAATCGCGCAACGTGCGCGAGATAAATGACGTGGTCTGGAAATGCAACAAAGATTCCACGACCCGAGGCGGAGCAAGGTTTGCCGAAGCAGGCATGGCCGAAGTTCTGGGAGAGGAAACTCTTCTTGTCGATATAAGTTACGGTCCGGAGAAGGTTTTTGAGGGAATAACGGACGCCGCCGAAAAACTCGGCGCGGATCTGGTGGTGGGAATAGACGTCGGCGGAGACGTGCTCGGGTTCGGAGACGAAAAGGGACTCATGAGTCCGCTTGCCGACGCCGTAATGACCGCGGCGCTTTACAGACAGAGCTTCCGGATGCCCACCGTAATGGGAGTATTCGGCTTCGGAAGCGACGGAGAGCTCTCCAAGGAAGAGCTTGAGAGGTCATTCGGCATCATAGCGCGGAACAACGGAATTCTCGGCAGCTGGGGCATATCCGCAAACACACTGGAATTAATGGAAAAGGCGATAAGCGTAATACCCACCGAGGCGAGCAGAGGGCCAGTTGAATACGCAAGAGGAGCTTTCAGCCCCACTTCAATAAGAGGCGGCAGAAGAAAAGTCGAACTCGATATAAGTTCCACAGTGACTTTCTACGTAGATCCCCGGGTGGTTTACGAAAAGGTTTCAGGACCCGCGCAAGCGGTCTGCGGATGCAGAACGATAGGGGAGGCAAACGCAAAACTTAACGAAGCGGGAATCAGAACGGAACTTGATATTGAGATGGAACTTTACGAAAATCCCGGGAAAAACTGACGGCGCTTACGGCCAGCAGTTAAAACTGTACCGCCGACCCGATGGCTGCATTTTCACGGGTCATCGGCGCTTCCTACCGGTCGCTCCAGACCGCAAGTTCATTGCCGCTGGGATCCAGAAAATGAAACCGCCGTCCTCCGGGGAAGGAAAATATCGGCCTGCGGAGTTCGCCCCCGGCGGCGGTGACGCGCTTGAGTGTGGCTTCCAGATCTTCTGCGTAAAGCACCACCAAGGCAGCGCCCCGGCTGCTGTCTGACCGCAGCGGGGAGCGGTAGAAACCGCCGTCCATGCTGCCGTCATTAAAGGCGCAGTAGCGGTCGCCGTAGTCCTGGAAGGTCCAGCTGAACACGTCACCGTAAAACGCCTTGGCCTTGGTGAAGTCTTCGGCGGGCAACTCGATATAATTGATCCGGGAATCTTCTTTCATGATCGCACACCATCAGGCCTCAGACCCTTCCCTTAGGCGGGATGTCAGGGCAGTTGCTTCCGCTGTTCAATAGAGTTTTTCGTGAATAAGCTTGAGTATGCGCCTTGATTCTTCCTCATTTCCCCAGACGCCGACGCGGATAATCAGATCGGTTATCTCGGGCCTGTCGTACTTGACAGTCACATAGGCAATCTTGTCCTGGTCGCGAAGCTTGGCTTCGACAAGCGCCTTGCCCATATCGCTCTCTTTTCTGATTACCTCAAGTTCCTGCTGTTCCACGACCTCCACAACCGCGAACCAGACCCTGTCAAACGAGGCGGTCTCCTTGCTTTTAAGAACCCCTTTGAGGTAAGCGGCGGCACTTCCGCCCATCACGCTACCAGCCACAACCGCACAACCTGAAGAAAAAACAATCAAGAACAACAGAAGAAACAGGGTGCGATACTTTCTTTGCAGGAAATTCATCTTCACTCCGGGCAGTCTTTACAAGAAAAACCTGTATGATTAGTTAACCTAACTTAGGAAGAAAAAGAGTCAACATCCATGGGATCCTTCATATCAAAAAACAGACTGGTTCTGGGAATAATCGCGGGCGTTCTGCTGGGCGGCGCCGTGGGTTCGTTTTTCCCTGAATTCGGCGCGGGAACCCAGATTATCGGAGAGCTCTTCCTAAACGCCCTCAAGATGGTTGTGCTCCCCCTCATAATAGTGTCGATTACGCTGAGCATAATGAAAGTCGGCAACCTGGGTTCTCTCGGGCTTAAAACCATCGCCTACTATACGGTAACCACGGCGATAGCCGTTTCAATCGGAATAGCGGTGGTCACGATGGTGCAGCCCGGAGACGGAAGCGAGATACTCAAGGGAACGATGCCCGAGGTAGTAAAAAGCAAGGAGGGATTCAGGGTAACCGACATCCTGCGGCAGATATCGACTCCGAATCTTTTCAAGTCCGCATACGAATTCCAGATCCTTCCAATCATAATCGCGTCTCTTCTTTTCGGAATAGCGTTCGGCAGACTGAACAGGGAAAAGCAGTTGGTTCTGGACCTGTTTGAATCCATGGACAAAGCCATCATGAAGGTAGTCCACTGGATAATCGCGTTGACTCCGATAGGCATCTTCGGCCTCATAGCCGGAAAAATCGGAGAAGCGGGCGGCGGGGATGAAGTGCTGAGACTCGCAACGCAGCTGGGTAAGTACGTGTTCTGCGTTCTTCTGGGACTGCTTATCCACGGGTTCGTGGTTCTCCCGCTGCTTCTGCGGGCACTATCCGGGAGGAACCCGGTTACTTACTTCAAGAACCTGAGCGAAACGCTTCTCACGGCCTTTTCAACCGCCTCGTCCTCAGCCACCCTGCCCCTTACCATCACCAACGTAACGGAGAACGCCAGGGTTTCGCCGAAAATCTCGAAATTCGTTCTGCCCCTCGGAGCCACAGTCAACATGGACGGAACGGCTCTTTACGAGTCCGTCGCCGTAATATTCATCGCCCAGAGCTACGGAATACACCTCGGGGGAGGCGAACTCGTCGTGGTGTTTCTCACCGCCACCCTGGCGGCCATAGGAGCCGCGGGCATACCGGAAGCCGGTCTCGTAACCATGGTGCTTGTGCTGCAGGCCGTCGGGCTCCCCATAGAGGGCGTAGGCATAATACTCGCGATTGACTGGTTTCTGGACAGGTTCCGCACTACCATAAACGTATGGGGAGACAGCATAGGAGCGGCAGTCATAGAGAAACTGGAGCCCGATGAAAACACAGGCTGAAAAGCAAGACAGAACTCCGGGGAGAACAGTCTCGCTCGACATAGGAACCAAGACGATAGGGGTTGCCGTAAGCGACGAGCTTGGGATCACGGCAAACGGCGTCTGTACCATAAGTCGGGAAAACGAGAAAAAAGACCTCGCGCAGTTGCGGGATATAATAGAGCAATATTCTCCTAGCGAAATCCTCGTGGGGATACCCTGCAACCAGGACGGTTCTCTCGGGAACAGGGCGAAGGGCATCAGGAAATTCTCCGAACGCATTCGGGATTCTCTGGGCCTTTCGGTGAAATACTGGGACGAGAGCTTCTCCACCAGGACCGCGGAGCAGACACTGATAGAAGCAGGCATGGGAAGAAAGAAGCGAAAAACGGTAATAGACAAGATGGCCGCCACAGTAATACTGCAAGAGTATCTTCTGAGCAGGGATCAGGGCTCGGGAGAGACATGACATGCCATACGCAGAGACAAACGGAATAAATCTTTATTACAAAGAGTACGGAAAGGGGAATCCGCTCGTGCTCATCCACGGTCTCGGGAGCAGTCTTGAGAGCTGGGATGTGCAGGTTCCCATCTACTCGGAACATTTCCGCGTGATAGCGTTTGATAACAGGGGCTCGGGCCGCTCCGAGAAACCCGATTATCCCTACACAATGGAGCAGATGGCGGATGACGCCGCGGGGCTCCTCGACTTTCTCGGGATAGAGAAAGCCCACTTCGTCGGAAAATCAATGGGCGGAATGATATGCCAGTGGCTGGGCATAAAATACCCCGAGAGGGTAAACAGGCTCGTTATGGGATGCTCCTCCGCGCACAGGGACGAGGTCGGAAATCTGCTCATCAGAACCGCGAGGGACATAGTGGACAAGGCGGGACCCGGGGCGGGGTGGGTCTTTGCGCTTTTTCTCGGATACAGAAGGAAATACATAGAAGAGAACTACGACTCCCTGATAAGCAGAATCCGGGAAGTTCCCGCTGACCCCGAGGCCGCCGCCGGATACAGAAACCAGAGCTACGCGTGCGAGAACCACGACGTACTGGCCCGACTCGGTAAGATCTCCGCGGAAACCCTGGTTATGTACGGGGAGCGGGACATAGTCACGCCTCCCGAGAGATCGAAAAAGCTCGTTGAACTTATACCGAACGCGGTTGAGAGGGCGTTTGCGGACGTCGGCCACGGATTCTGGAGAGAGTGCCAGGCAGAGGCGGACAAGGCCGTGCTTGATTTTCTCGCAGAAGACTGAACTGCCCCGTGCCTGCTCTCCTTTCCGCTCGGATGGAGATGCGCTGCCGCAGGCTGTTTCCGGCCTGTTTCGGAGAAAATGAAAAGGCTCAAGAACCTGAGAGAAAAACCAAGGAGATTCTTTCTGAGTGCGGGAAAGTACGCCGGCTTCGGGGCCGTGCTGCTGCTGATCGCGTGGTTCCTGCCGCTTTCTCCATCCTCAGACCAGCAAGCTTCCCGGGATGACCCTGTCTGCGCCGACAACCGTGCGCCCAGACTATCAGGAGCTGGCGCGCTGGCCAAACGCCTTCGGAATACAAACCTTCTAAACGGTAACGAGATATACGACCGGCTAAGTCTCGAGAGCGGCGACACAGAAACCGGACAAGCCGATGCTTCACCCTCAAGAGGCGCTGGCGGCTTTGTGACGTCCAGTCCGTTCGATCCCCGGTACCGTGAATCCTACTCCGACATTGCGGAACTGCGCTACTCCCTGCCCGCAAACGCGAGGAGCTACGAGCTCGACGAGACCAAGGCGACGTTTCTGTTCTACGGTCAGGAGCCAGTGCTGCGGTGGCACTCGTCACTGGGCTCGAATACCGAGGTGTGTGCCGTCCGGTTCGTGGACACAGACCGCACAGACTACCGGCTGCGCACGTTTCCCGACCAGAAAAGCGCGCTTGCGGAAGGCCATGTCGTCACACACCGCTACCACTGCGGAACATGCTCCTCCCTGCGGGATCTCGCGGTCTACCTGGCGAAACCGGATCTGACGAAACCGGCGAGAACATGCGGGAGGAAGCTTACGGCAGACGGCATCAAGAAGTGTTTCATGGAAAAAGTCGGCTTTGCGGAAATGTGCGCAGAGACCTGGACATACAACGTACTGCACACCAAGCGCCGGTGCATGAAGACCTGCGTTGAGCACTACGGGTTCTGGAACGTGCTGACAAACAAGATGAACGACGCGCATGCAGACGAGCGGGGGAACCTGAACCCGTGCCTGGCCTGTGACGAGCACGCTTCCGGCCCGGGGTTCCAGTACGCAGCGGGACGAACGCGGAGAAATTCCGGCCTGGTGTCAGCTATCTGCCGGCAGGCAGGGGAAATCTACCCGGTCGAGCATCGGCTTTACTTTGAGTAGCAGATGCCGGACCGCAACGCGCCCGTGCACACGCAGGTCCACCATAATCAGGAATATGGCACACACCGGTACATGTACCTGCCTTTTTTCCGTCACATATACCGATAGGTCAGCTGCACGCCGAAGGTCCTGCCCCTGAAAAGCGACGTGAATGAACCTCCCAATTGTTGAAAGAGAGGATTGTCAAGCGCTTGATAGCTTCCGTGCTTGACCTCGTTAAGAAGGTTCTTTCCATAGAATCCGACTGAAAATCTGTCGCTCATCGGGGTGATGTCAATTCCGGCGTCAACAATGTTCTGCTCGGGAGTATATCCCATATTGTTATCCGTGAGATATGTTTTGCCACGATATGAATAGCTTATCCTTGAAGTCATCTTCCCCCAGTCCGCAAGTCCGGCGTCATGGGTAGCGCCGACGCTCCAAGTCAGCTTCGCGGCCCGGGGAAGCTCTAAAGCCAGGTCTTTTTCGTCAAGAACGCGATCCACATTAAGGTCATATTTTATTTTGGTGTACTCGGGATCCACGTATCCGACTGAACCCAGAAGAAAAAGCCTGTCGGTAACCGCAACCAGCCCGTCAAGTTCAAAGCCGAAGGCTTCCACGTCAGCAGTGTTGCGAATCTCCTGTGCGAAAACGCTGGCCGATCTGGGAAGAGTTATTATCCGCTGCACATCATCGATCATGTTATAGAAAACCGCGCCGTTGAGAATACCTATGTTTGTCGATATCTTGAATCCCGCCTCGAAGGTATCGATTTTCTCCTCATCGTACGGCCCCGGGAGCTCCTGATCTGGGGGGTAACTGTTTCGCAGATTATAGCCTCCTGAACGGAATGCTCTGGTCCAGTGTCCGTAGACACTCGCTTCAACTTCCGGTCCGCCACCTATATAGTAGACAGCGCCGAGCTTGGGCGACCAGCTGTTCCAAGTTTCCTCGTCGGTGAAATCAAACTCGCATGCCGGTCCGACCGCAACGTTGCATGGCACCGGGGTAGCGGAAACGGTCTCCGCCTTTCTCTTTTCATGGCTGTAACGGGTGCCCGAGATAAGCGTTACCCGGTCCGTAAGATCGTAATCAAGCGAGAGAAACACGCCCAAAGTATCGACAAAATAATTTCCTCCCAGATTCTGGGTTACAGCTCCTCCCAGTATATAACGGCTGTCATGGTAGTTTATCTCGTTTGTAAAGTAGTAAAGACCGGTCGTCGCGTGGAGACTTTCAAAGAATCTGCCCGCATAGCGCAGTTCGTTGCTCCACTGGCGGTATGGGGTCCATCCGCGTATGTGGAGAATGTTTTTCGGGGTAGAGTCGATATCAACCTGAGCGCTACCTTCCGAATCGAAAAAACCGAATATATTGGTCACGGTGCCGTCTCCGAAATCCACATCCCAGTCAAGCTGAGCGGTGAAGAAGTGATGTTCATGCCTCCTGAAGCCTTCTTCGTCAATGCTGAAATCATGACTGTTAAGATCGAAGTCACGCTGGTTCTGCGACGCGGTGCCGTCGTTCCTCGTTTTTTCGTACTGGTAGCGCAGAACAAGGCTCACGTCATCCGTCGGGCTCCACGCAATCATCGGTCGTACCATCCGTATGTCGTTCTCTCCGAAAGCCTCGCCCGTGTGGAGGTTCTTGAACCAGCCGTTATCCTGATTCGTGTACGCGCTTACCTTCACTCTTAATGTCTCGCTGATCGGGCCTCCGACTGTGGTCATGTAATAGCTGTTAAGGCTCTCGCCCCCTCCTTCAAACGAAGCGCGGGCCGATACCTCAAAAACGTCTCCCGGTTTCTTAGTGTTAATCAGTACGGCTCCCCCCGTGACATTCCGCCCGAAAAGCGTTCCCTGCGGTCCCCTCAGCACCTCTATGCTTTCAACATCGAAGGTGTCAAACAAAACAATGCTTATCTGCCCCATATACACGCCGTCGACAAACACTCCCACGGTCGGATCAATAGACGCTATGGTGTCGTTTATTCCCACGCCGCGGATGGAAAAGTTGGCTAGCGACATTCCCGAGATGCCATCGTCAAGGGCCACGTTGGGCATGAGCACCGCGAGACTTTCAAGGTCGTTTACCTTAAGGGTTTCAATCTGTTCCGAACTGAAATGGGTAATCGACAGGGGGACGTTCTGAATCAGTTCCTCCCGTTTTCGGGCGGTGACCGTGATTTTTTTGAGAAGTACGCCGCTTACCCCGAACACACTCTGCGCGGCAGTGTCATCGCCCTGTGCGGATGCGTCGCCGCCACCGAGCGACGCCAGGAACAAGCATGCGAGAGACATGCATAAAAGCCTCTTCACTGCAGACTGGAATTTTCTTTTAATCATTTCGATGCCCTCCTTTCTGTCAAGCAAAAATTATAACATGATCCCGCACGAAAAATCCAAGTCATCAGAGGACTACACGGATTCGCCCAGGCCGGAGATCCGGTTCCTCCAACAGACCCGAGGCGCGACGTGTCACGGGATCTTGGTTAACTTCGGCCTTTTAAGAGACCTTTCCAGAATACTGCCGAAAACAGTACGGAGGCTATGAAAAACAGGCTAAACAAAGTACCTTTGGCAGTACCACGAGCCCCGGCAATCGCACACCCGTCGTCACCGCTAACTCCCGGATGAAGACCGGAACCTATTATAAGTTCCTCGCCTCCCAGAAAGTCGGGATGACTATAGGTTACAACATAGCTTAACTTGGGTACATCACCAGGGGCTCTGCCTTCTTCGGTCCTTGGGGGTATATCATCCGTCGGATCATCCCACAGGTATTCGACAAACCCCCCGGAGTCCTCCGGCAGCAGGCCCAGTTCCTTACATTGCCTGTCCTGGCCATTTGCCACCCTGATTGCCTCATTGCCAACATCGCACTCATTATCGTCCCTGACATCAAAACTTCGGTTCTCAAGATGAGGCCCATTCCCGTTAAAGAACACCAGATTCCCCTCGGTCATGATAAACACGTAGATACCCTTGTGCCTCCAGGGCGATATCCTCCAGCAATTGCGGATCCTGGCTAACTGGGCGGGACTTTGACTGTTTTCTTCCACCTGCTCGGCAAAGTGGTCCCTGAAATTCTCCACAAACTCTTTAAGCGTGTCGCTGTCTGCAACCTCATTAGCAGTTCTTCCCTGAGTGATAAAGGGTTTTTCATCAATTGGCTTTGTGAAGAATGGACAATTTATCTCATCAAAGCTCACTTCACTATCATCATCCCCTTCATGATCATGATGATAGCCGGCGATAAGGATAAGCTTGGTCTTCCAGATTGGGTGTTCGAACTTGACGGCACATGCTATCCTTTCCGTACCGCGCTCACCCTCTTCATGCTCATCGCCTTCTTCCGGGCCGTACGGAACACAGCCGCCTGCTTCCATTCCTGAAGCTTCAATGAGGCTGGTTACTTCCGGGTGAAGGCCGCCCGTTCGTGCCTCGCCTTCGCCTGAATAATGAACCAGTGTCCCGTTCTGTGCTTCAGGGTCATCTGCATGAATAAAGATTGTGCCTTCTTCATCTATCACCATCAGATATATGGTGCCGTTCTTCCAGTCCCCTTCCTCTGTTATGCTCTTCTCGAATTCTATGTTGTCGTTCGGTTCACTGATGGCCTCCCAGTGAGCTTTTGCATGCAGGATGAAATTCTTCATTCCAGGTTCGTCTGCTTCGGTAATGTCACCAGCGGTTAAACCGGTTATGTTGCCATGGTCACCATTTCCATGAGCAACTGCGGGCTGTGGAGCGGATAAGAAAACCACCAGCGTTAAAGCAAAGACAAACAAGATTGTCACCCTTTTTCTCATGATTGATCCTTTTTTTGTCCGTTTTCCCGGCGGCCGGTTTTTCCACAAAACCGCTGAAAACAGCAAGGAAACTATCATCAAGAAGTTGAATACGGTGCCGCGAGACGTATTCCCAGCGCCCGCAATCGCACATCCCCCGTCATCATCTTCAAGGTAAATACCGGAACCGAAGATTAAATGAATTGTATTTGTCGCAGTAAGCTGCAAAGGCACTTTCTGAACATAGCTCCTCTTGAGTGAAGTGCCGGGAGCACAGGTCTGAGGGCCATCCGGGCAGTTCTCCAGATCGACATCGTCATCAGGTGTCGTCGGATCATCCCACAGATACTCAACAAAGCCATCGCTATCGGGGTCGTTCACCTCTTCAACAATCAGGTCTCCCACGTTTACCCCGTTCTCATCCGTGACATTAAGAGTTTTATTTTCAAGTTCCGGGGTATTTCCGTTAAAGCCTACAATTCGATTTTCGGGCATAAAGAACATATAGATGGAGCCATGTTTCCACGGCAATGCCCTCCAGCAATGTCGGAGTCCGATCACGCGGGCACCGCCAAGTCGCTTTCTCTGCTCTATATAATAATCAATAAACTCTTGTACAAACTGCTTCAGAGTCTCTTCGTCCACCACTTCAGCAGCGGTTATCCGGGGAACATAGTAGGGGCATGTCGCCTTGGCAAAAGATACATCTTCAAAATCGTGATGAAGTCCACCGATCAGGATCTCTGTAAGCTTAAGAGTTTCTTCACGGAAAACCGGATGGAGAAATTCGACAGCACAGCTAACCCTTTGACTTCCGTTCAAGACATAGTTCAGACAGCCCCCATCCTCGTTTTCGCCTGCAAGCCTGATGAGTCGTTCCACAACCCGTGTTCCCTCGTCGTCCTCGAAATCATACAAAGACCCGTTTTCCGCGAGAGGATGGTATGGCTGATGAATCAGCGTACCATCTTTCCGTAACCGGATTACATATGTGGCGTCGCTTCTCCAATCTCCCCCATCTATCGATGCCCGGTTTTTGAATTCAACAAACGCAGCTATACTTCCCGTGGGAACTTCGTCCAAGTGTGCTTTTATATGCAGCACAAAGTCCTTCACGCTGCCTTCATTCGCAGGGTCAACGTCACCGGCGGTTACGCCCATTGTATCGCCGTGGTCACCGTCCCCATGGGCGGTTGCGGGTTGGGTTGCGGAGAAGAAAAACAGCAAAGCCAGCACACACGCAAGAAGCGCCGCTCCGCTTTCCAGTTTCCTCGCAAAATCTTTCTTCGTCAAGATCTTCATCACAGTCTCCTTTCAATTCGGCAGGAAGTTTAAATACAAGACACAGCTTCTCCATATTCGACAAGGAATTCTGATTACTGTCAAGGGATTGTTAAGCTACACGGATAGAGCTTTCGATCAGCAGGATCGGTATATTTTCCCTTACTGGGTAAAGATGTTCTCCGCCGCGGCAGAGAAGACCACCTTCGATCTTCTCGGAGACCGGCTCTCCCGACCTGTCAACAAGAGTTCCGAGTTCAACAAGTTCGTTAAGCCGCGCAATTATCTCCCGACCGGCCTCTTCAAGAGGTTCTCCGGTCTCAGGACACACGAGAATTTCAAGCAGTTCCCTGTCAATCATCGGTTTCGGGATTAACGGTTTCAGAAGGGATCCCCCGGGGCACGGGTGCAGCGGAATCCCCGCCCGCAAAAAACCCTCTATGTTCCCAGCAGCTTCTCCGCTTCCTCATCCGATTTCTCAAAATAAAACTTGGGATCGCTGCGCCCGGCTATAACGCTTTCGTCAATGACGCAGCGCGTCACTCCCTCAAGCGAAGGCACTTCATAGAAAACCTCAAGCATAATCGCTTCTATGATGGCCCGAAGCCCCCTGGCCCCGGTCTTTCTCAGGACGGCCTCCCCGGCGATGGCCTTTCTCGCGTCTTCGGTTACCTCCAACTGCACCTTCTCGATTTCCATCATCCTCTCAAACTGCTTCACAATGGCGTTTTTGGGCTTGGTCAGAATTTCGACCAGCTGTTCTTCGGTAAGTTCGCTCAGGCTGGCGATAATCGGGACCCTGCCGACGAATTCGGGAATCAGTCCGAACTGAACAAGATCCTCAGGCTGGACCTTGTTGAGAAGATTGCTCTCGTCCTCCGCGGACCTGTCTGACAATTTAGCCCCGAAGCCGATGGACTTCTCCCCGATTCTCGCGCGGATAATATCCTCAAGACCGCAGAAAGCGCCACCGCATATGAAAAGGATGTTCGTGGTGTCCACTTGAGTAAATTCCTGCTGGGGATGCTTCCTCCCCCCCTTGGGAGGAACGTTGGCAAGAGTCCCTTCCATTATCTTGAGCAACGCCTGCTGCACGCCCTCTCCCGAGACATCCCTCGTGATCGAGGGACTGTCGCTCGATTTGCGCGTGAGCTTGTCTATCTCGTCTATATAGATAATGCCTCCACGGGAAGCTTTTTCGACATCGTAGTTTGCCGCCTGAAGGAGACTCACTATCATGTTTTCCACGTCCTCGCCCACATAGCCAGCTTCCGTATAGCAGGTAGCATCCACTATGGTGAATGGAACGTCGAGAATCTTGGCCAGCGTCTGCGCAAGCAGGGTTTTTCCTGAACCCGTGGGGCCTATGAGAAGTATGTTGCTTTTCTCCACTTCCACTTTGTCGCTTCTTCTCCTGCCGGATTCGTTAAACTGCATCCGCTTGTAGTGATTGTAGACGGCGACGGAAAGTACCTTCTTGGCGTTTTCCTGACCTATTATGTATCCGTCAAGAAAGGACTTCATCTCCTGTGGGGTCGGAAAGGATTTCTTCGGTTTTGGAAAAGCGCTGTCCTTGGTCCTCTCTTCCGCTATGATCTGGTTGCAGAGGTCTATGCACTCATCACAGATATAGACGCCGTGGCCCGCTATGAGCTTGTTGATCTCTTCCTGATTCTTCCCGCAGAAAGAACAGTAGTGCTTCGTTTCTTCTTTGCTTTTTCTGGGACTCATCCGGTTGCCTCCTCCCTTTCGGTAATTATGGCATCCACTATACCGTACTCAATAGAATCCTGAGCGGTCATGAAAAAGTCTCTGTCCGTATCGTTCGCTATCCTCTCAAGAGTCTGCCCGGTGTGCTTTTCAAGTATGGAGTTGAGCTGCTCTTTCACCCTGACGATCTCCTTTGCGTGTATCTCTATGTCGCTTGCCTGCCCGGAAACACCTCCGAGCACCTGGTGAATCATCACCCTCGAGTGAGGCAGCGCGTACCTTTTGCCCGACGCGCCGCTTGCCAGAAGAACCGCAGCCATGCTGACCGCCTGCCCGATGCATATGGTAGAGACTTCGGGCTTCACGTACTGTATCGTGTCGTAGATGGCAAGACCGGAAGTAACATGCCCTCCGGGAGAATTTATGTAGAGGTAAATAGGCGTCTCGGGGTTCTCGGATTCAAGAAAAAGGAGCTGGGCGATTACGACGTTGGCTACCGCGTCATTTATGTCGGAACCTATAAAGACGATCCTGTCCTTAAGGAGCCTTGAGAAAATATCGTAGCCCTGATCGCCCCTGCTCGTACGCTCAATAACGTAGGGTATGAAATCGGTTATCATTGAACCGATTATAACTAAGCGTGTTATTCCTTGTCAATCTGCGCCGCTTCGCCCTCTACTTCCTCAATCCGGGCCTGCTCCAGTAGAAGATCCAAGACTCCTCGGGTTTTGATCTGGGATTCCAGATGCTCCATAGTCCCCGGCTGCTCATAAGCCTTGTGTACCTGATCCGGGGGAAGATTGTATGAAGCGGCGAGGCGGTCTATGTGGTCGTTTAGCTGTTTGCGGGTAACTCTCACGTTCTCCTTCTGAGCGATGCGACCGAGAATTATGGATGTCCTGACGCTCTCTGCGGCCTTCTCGGTGAATTTCGGCGCCACGTCCTCCCCGATCTCCGGCTCCGCGACTCCGCCTCTCTGCATGTCGGAGAGAAATCTCGCTTTAAGGCTCTCCTCCTCCTTTTCAAGCAGCGACGGAGGAATGTCGAACTGGTTTTTCGAGAGAAGGTCGTCGACTATCTGTTCCCTCATGGATGAGAGCTGTTCGTCTTCATGAAGGTGCTCAAGCTGCTCCTTTATGAGCTCTCGCAGTTCAGAGATGCCCTCAACGTCAAAATCCTTAGCGAAACCATCATCCGCCTCGGGCAGAATCCTGTCGTGAATCTCATTTATCTTGACGGTGAAACTGACGGTTTTCCCGGCGGCCTCGGGTATCAGGAAGTCTTCCGGGTAGGAAACCGAAAATTCCGTCTCCTCGCCCGCTTTTTTCCCAAGCAGGTTCTCTTCGAACTCGGGGGCAGCCTGCTCTTCACCCAGAAGGAACCTTACGTTCTGCCTGTTAAGATCGTCTATGGTCTCCCCGTCCTCAAACGCACCGCTGTAGTCTACAAAAACATAATCGCCTTCCTTTGCGGGACGGTCCTCCTCGACAAGCCTTGACTGTACGGACCTTTCCCTGAGTTTCTGCACCTCGGCGTCTATATCCTCCTTGGTCACCCGGCGGACGGTTTTCTTAACTGGAATTGAGGTGTAGTCGGAAAGTTCAAAATCGGGAATCACCTCGAATTCAGCTGAATAAGCAAACTCCTCTCCGGTCTTTACCTCACCCATCTCCGTAATGTCGGGGCGCGTCACCGGCAGAAGCGAGCGTTGCGCAAGGGCTTCGGACAAGGTTTCCGAAACAAGGTTAGATGCGGTTTCCTGATCAACTTCCTTTCCATACATTGACTCGACCACGTGACGGGGGACCTTCCCCTTCCTAAACCCCTTGACGCTCACTCCTCCCATAACGTCGCGGAACACGGAATTTCTTTTTTCTGCGACCTGTTCTGGAGAGAGGGAAACCCTTATCTTTTTTCTGGTGCTGTCAATGTCCTCAATATTTATTTTCATTTAGTTTAAAACCTCTCAGTAAATAATTCCCCGAGGAAGCAATGTTCTCTCTGGGATGCTGATACATTTGTTACTTGCTTTTTGCTTTTAGGGGAAATTTTTCAGGATTCTCTATTATTTCTTCCGTAACGTCAACATCAATATCGGGCCAATAGAAGTGCCCTGGGGACGGTTCTTCGACATTGATGATCGATTTTATGGACTGATCCCTGAACCAAGGAAAATCATCATAAGACATAAACAACTCTTTTCCGTGAGCCAGAAGCCATACTCCATGAGTAGAGATATTTGTCACCTCAACTGCCGAAATGCTGCTTCCATGCTGCGATAAGCTCATCGTAATGAACCTCCACGAGTAATTCAATCTCCCTGAGTTGGTGTATAGAATAACGATAATTTTTTGCTAACTCAATTTTGGGTTCAAGCCAAAACTTCGCCTCGCCTTCACTTGATACTACATGGACGTGCATTCGTTGTTCTTCCCTTGAGAAAAAGAAGAACCGATACCCCTTTTCTCTGAACACCGTAGGACTCATGATCAGCACATATTTATACTTGCTGGAGATAGAAACCGCTACATGTTTTGAGTGCCGTTCGCAACTTGCGAATGTTTTTCCCGGTATACGTAATTTCGTGCGAACAAAGAAAAGGCAAGGAGAAGGAGGACAGCTTGGGGGATCGCGGTCTCATAAGAGGGATATATCCCGAGAGTATCCATGTAAGGAATGAAATCCGCCGTAGTTGAAGAAATAATTCCCGCCTCCTGGAGTTCAAGTATTCCCTTGCCGAGAAGTATGAAACAGAGCAAGTAGAGGAAAACGCTCGTGAAGGAAAAGAAGTATTTAAGAGGAATCCTGAGGGTAAACCTGTACATAAGAAAGGCTATTACGAACACGACCGCCACTCCTGCAATAAGTCCATAGATCACGTGCGGCGTGGATGAACCGGTCTGGAAGAAAAGCGCCTGGTAAAAAAGAATCGTCTCGAAAGCCTCCCTGTAGACGGCAAGAAACGAAACGAAAGCAAGAGTAAGACCGCTTCTGCGGGTAAGCGCGCCCTGGGTCTTCGAGCGGACGTATTCCTTCCATTTTTTTACGTCCGCCTTTGAGACAAGCCAGTAACTTACGTAAAAAAGAATCGCTGCCGCCAGAAGAGAAGTCACTCCTTCCACGATCTCCCTCCTGGCCCCCGAGATGTCTATTATAGTTCTTGCCGCAACCCACGTCGCCAGTCCCGCAAAGATGGCGAGCACCCACCCGTAGTGAACGTACCTGATCATCCCGCGGTTACCTGAATGCGCCAAAGCGGCGATAATGGCCGCAATGATCAGCAGAGCTTCAAGCGCTTCTCTGAGTATTATGGCAAAAGAATTAACAAAACTCAGGTATTTGCCGAGCGATGAGCCGCCTTGCAGAATGCGTTCCGACTCACGAAGATCCTCCTCTATGCTAGCTTTCAGATCATGAAGCTCGGAGGAGTCCCGGTCGGACATCACTAATGACCTGAAAAATCCCATTTTTTTCTCAACCTCAAGAACAAGCGGTCTTTTTTTCGATACCAGGGCAGGTTCGATTCTCTGAAACCCTCCCAGGTACCCGTCGAGAGCCTCCTTGAAAGCCTCGTCCTTTCTACCGGCCTCGTAAAGATCGATGGCCTCTTCAAGCTTCCCCACGGTATGGGCTATAGCTTCGGATGCATCTCCAGCAATTCCATCCCGAAGATAAGCGGTTCTCAGGTAAAAAAGAACTTCCTCGTCACTGCCCCCGGCTCCGGCATTAAGAAGAATCTCCGCATTGCTGGCCAGGGCAAGATTTTCAAGCTTTCTTACATCATGGGGAATATTCTCCGTGGAGAACCCAGAAGTACCTCCGCCTGAGGGAATATCCGGATACCCGAGCGAGAGAACATAAAACGCCACATCCCATTTCTGTTTTTCGTCAAGCACCTTTTCGAACGAGGTCATGGCGGTACCTTCGATCCCGAAAGTGGTGGTGTTGTAAACTTTAAAGGGTGAGAGCCCGAGATTTATATCAGGGGCTGTGAAATCCGTGGGAGGAGGATTGAGGGTCTTAGAGAAAGCATCGTCCGGCCTTCCTGAGAGCCCATGACAGGAGGAACAGTTCCTTACGTAAAGCTCTTTTCCGCTTTCGTAATCGGGTATATTCGCCGGATAGGGTTTTATGTCATAGGCTGAAATGATCCGCTCTTTCAGTTCACCTGCAAGGCTTTCCACCTCAGAGACGGGCCCTTTGGATACCACAATTGAGTGCAGACGTGCGAATTTTTCGGAAAAATCAGCTGTTCCTTCTCTCTTCTCACCCGTTTTTTCCCACAGGTCAACCGCTACGGAAGAAAAGTCCAGCATTTCCTGATACTCAAATTCGTTTATGATCTTCCCTTCTTTTACGGCATTTGCGTAATCTCCTCCTATGTAATCGACAAGAGAGAGGACCCTGTCTATCTCCGCGGCATAAGAGAGCGCGGGAAAAAGAAAAAATATGAGAACTGGCAAATAGAAGAAACTTTTTTTAAGCATAGTCCGCGGACATCTCCCCATCTTGGGGGTCAGGGAAGGTACTTTTTACCATTCTAGACCTTTATTGTCAATAATTCTCATCGTTGTCATTTTCGCCTCTCTAAATGGTTCCGGGAAGAAAATCAGACGGGTAATTTCGCTGATTTTCTTGTCCGCAAATATTTTTAAAAAATTCTTGACATCATAACTCCAGAATGTTATTAATTTACATCATGGATATCAAATATCCAGAATATCTATTAATTACGCACCCTAACAAGGTCACAAAAAGGTGGAAAATGCTTTTTGTCTTTTTCCTGATTTTTTCACTCGGAGGCACGCAGATTTCTCTAGCGGGTACGGCTTCGGACGAAAAGATAAAAAAGCTTGAGGAGCAGATAAAGGTTCTAGCGGATGAGATAGAAGCCATAAAGTCCGCTTCGGTAACGGAGCCTACGGTTTATGAGACGGAATTCGGCTTGGCCCCCGCGGCTTCTAAGGTCTACAGGGTTGATCAGGGAATATCGTTCGGAGGATACGGTGAGGTGCTTATAGGCAACGTAAAAGAGGGGGATGCGAACGATGTAGTGGATACCCTGAGACTGGTTCTCTATAACGGCTACAAGTACAACGACCACATAATTTTCAACTCGGAAATAGAATTCGAACACGGTACGACGGGAAGCAACAAGGATGGAAAAGCGGGATCGGCCTCGGTTGAGTTCGCGTACGTCGATTTCCTTATAAGGGATGAGCTCAACCTTCGGGGTGGGCTTCTGCTGACTCCTTTCGGAGTTGTAAACGAGATTCATGAACCGACAACGTTTTACGGAGTGGGGCGACCCGAGGTGGAGAGACGGATAATTCCGAGCACCTGGAGAGAGTCTGGTGCCGGGGCGCACGGAACGTTTGATCTGGGCAGCGGCGGAGAGCTTTCTTACAGGGCCTACGTGATGTCGAGCGCCGATGCTCGGGGGTTCAAGGCGTCGGATAACAGAAGTCTTCGAATCAAGGGAAACAGGGCAAGATTCGAGGACATGGCTTTTGTCGGAAGGCTTGAGTACGATCCTATTCCGGGAATCAGAATCGGAGGATCCATGTACTACGGTAACACCGGTCAGGGCGAGGAAGTTAACGGCCAGACTATAGACGGCCTCTTCCAGATGTACTCGGTTGACGGACAGTTTCAGTATGCAGGGTTAGACCTGAGGGCTCTAGCAGTCTGGACCAGTCTTGATGACGCCGCGCTTATAAACCAACTTAAAGAGTATGAAGGCAACAAATCCGTCGGGGAGGAACAGTCCGGCTGGTATGTTCTAGGAGCATATAACATTTTCTCCGCGCTTAACTCCGGAAGCAAATACATGGAGTACCTAGCGCCTTTTTTCCGATATGAACAATTTGATACCCAGGAGAAAGTTCCCGCCGGATATGGGAGAGACCCAGCGAACGACAGAACCCAGTACACTATCGGGATAAATTACAAGCCGATTCCAAACGTGGTCGTAAAGGCAGAGTATCAGAATCTTGATACCGCCGCGGGTCAGGCAAAGGACCAGTACAACTTCGGGATTGGATATGTGTTTTAGTATGCAGAACTTAAATCCGCGATAAACGGGCGCGGGTTTATGCTTCTTTTTTTCTCTCTTTCTCTCTCTTAAAAAGGGCAATATTCAGATAGAATGTTGCCCTTCCTTCATCATGAGTATGAGAATCCTTATCTTAATAACGCTTTTGTTTTTTCTGCATGGTGCCGGAGATGTCTCCGCCAAGGTCTTTCTTACCAAGGGCAAGGCGCTTGAGCTCCTTTTCCCTGAAGCAGAAGAAATAGAAAAAAGACACGTTTTTCTCACCAGACCCCAAGCCGAAAGCGTACGCGAAATGGCCAAGGCAGAGGTAGATTCAAGACTTTATACTTTCTACATAGCGAGATCCGGCGGAAAAGAGACTGGCTACGCCGTCATCGATACCCACACTCTTCGGACACTTACCGAAACCGTACTGTTCGTGATAAATCCCGATGGGACTCTTCGCCACGCCGAAACTCTCGCATTTTTCGAACCCACAGATTACATGCCGAGCGGAAAATGGATAAACTTGTTCCTAGAAAAAACCAAGATGGACAGAATGAAGGTAGGAAAGGGAGTTCCCAACATTACCGGAGCCACTATAAGTGCCGTATCTTTTTCGCAAGCCACGAGAAGGGTTCTCGCAGTCTACAGGGTTATGCTCGGCACCCCGGCTGATCAATAACTTCTATTCAGGAGAGGAAAATGAAATTCTTCATTTCATCGGACATAAGAAAAAACGACCTGTTAAAACTTGTCGTTCTGCTTACGACTATTTTCTTCCTCTTTCTGTGGTTAACCAACCTTCTGCTTTTCCTTAAGGTGGGGTTCAGTTACGGGAGCGTTGTTGAGTACTACAGGGGATCCGAGGAGAGTTTCAGGCCTCCGAGAAGCTACCTTGGACTGCTTGAAGAAGCCCATTTCCACTTTTTTTCAATGGCTGTTTTACTTGTAACACTCAATCATCTTTTTCTTTTCACTAACAGAAGCTCCGCCGAAAAGCTTCTCGTCATAATAGCATCTTACGGCTCGGCCTTCCTCGATATAGCCGGCGGCTGGCTGGTAAGGTACGTAAGCGCCGAGTTTGCCTATGTTAAAATCGGCTCTTTTGTCGTCCTTCAGATATCTCTTCTTTACCTGATCATTTTCGTAACGTTTTATCTTTACAGAAAAAAACCGGAGTATCCGAAGCCGAAGCAGTGACTCCCCCGCACCTCAGGGACACGCATAAGACCCGAAGCAGGACCTTTTCTCCCCGTTCTTCTCAACGATCAAGAAACCCAGTGATTTATCCTTTCTGGCAAACATCTCCGCGCCACGCGGACCCAGAACCGAAACGGCAGTCGAGAAGACATCGGCTTCCGTAGCGGTTCTGGAGATGGCTACAACCGAAGTCACATCCTCAGCCGGCCAGCCCGTCCTGGGATTTATTATATGGGAGTATCTTTTCCCCTCGTGCTCAAAGTAGCGCTCGTAATCTCCTGAAGTCGCGACACCCTTGTTCACAAGGTCAAGCTTCGAGATGATTTCGCTTGCCCTCCCGGGTTTTCTCACTCCCACATCCCAGAACTTTTTGCCTGCAGGGGGGTCCATCGCGTATATGTTTCCCCCGAAATTCACAAGTCCCCTCTTGATCCCGTTTTGCTTGGCGATATTTACCATCTCGTCAACCGCGTAACCTTTTCCTATAGCTCCGAAGTCGAGTCTGACGCAGTCGCCGTCAAGGAAAACCCGGGATTTAACTTCGTCTATCTTTATTTTCCGAAAACCCGTACACCCAAGCGCGTCGCGGATCCGTGACCGACCGGGTAACCGCCCCGCCTTGGTCTCAGCCCCCCAGAGTTCGAAAAGACTGCCGATAGTTATGTCAAAAGCCCCTTCGGTAAGCTCCGAGTACTTAATCGAGGTTCGCACGAGACGCAGAAACTCCGCGGGAACGGAAACGGGAGCGACCCCCGCGGTTCTGTTCACCTCGGCAAGAACGCTGTCATCCCTGTAGTTACTGAAGAGCCGGTCTATTTCCTTGGTTCTCTCCACGCAGGCATCAACAACCCGGTGGAAAAGTTCCTCGCTCGGGGAATAAAACTTAAGTTCCACCGTTGAACCCATCGAGTAAAAGGATCTCTCGTAGAGATTCTCCGTACCGTGGGAGCAGGAATAAAAAAGCAGAACTAAAAGCGCAAGGTGGCGCATGTCTTGAGAATCACGTAAAGCGTTTTTCTGCGAGAGGAGGGAGTCGAACCCTCACACCCTAAGGTACTAGATCCTAAATCTAGCGCGTCTGCCTGTTCCGCCACTCTCGCCCTTTACAGTCAAAATCGGCAAGCACCCTGAATCGTGCTTCCGGACAGCGCCGTAAGGCGCAAAATGAAGTGGGCTGCGAGGGATTCGAACCCACGACCGACTGATTAAGAGTCAGCTGCTCTACCAGACTGAGCTAGCAGCCCGCAAACAGAATAACAGAAAAGAAAATAAATAAAAACCGAAAGCCCGTTCCCCCAAGCAGCCAGAACTTCCCGCCTTTTTGAACTCTTCGCTAGGATCGTTTATTTTTGAAGTCGTGGAAAACGTGATCAATTACTTCAGGGGATACCACGACGCATATCAAACGCAGATAGAAAACCTCCTGCTGTCGATTCTGATAATTGTTGTCCTGCTATTCCTGAGAAAGGTTCTCATCTCTCTCATAACCAAGAACACAAAAGATCCCAAGACAGTCTATTACTCAAAACGCATTGTCGGGTACTCCTACGTTTTTCTCGCCATAGTGCTGGTCGGCAGCGTGTGGATAAGCGGACTGGGTCAGGTAGGAGCCTATCTGGGTATAGCAAGCGCCGGCCTGGCCATAGCGCTTCATGAAACCTTAGCCAACATCGCGGGCTGGTTCTTCATACTCTGGAGAAAGCCCTTCACGATAGGGGACCGCATACAGATAGGAGAAACCAAGGGTGACGTAATAGACCTGAGGCTGTTTCAGTTCAGCCTGATCGAGATCGGGAACTGGGTTGAAGCGGAGCAGAGTACAGGCAGGGTCATACACGTTCCCAACAGCCACGTGCTCAGAGAAAAAACCGCGAATTATCACGGCGGGTTCAACTACATATGGAACGAGATACAGGTTCTCATAACGTTTGAGAGCGACTGGAGAAAAACCCGCGAGATCCTGGAGAGAATAGCGAGAGAAGAAAATAAAACTTCTCCGGAACAGGCTGAGGAACAACTCCGCGCGGTCGCCGAAAAGTACATGATACATTTGCCGAACCTCACCCCGATGGTTTACATGTCGACAAGGGACAGCGGAGTGCTTTTCTCGATCAGATACACGACAAACCCGAGAAAAAGAAGAGGCTCGGAGCAGGCCATCTGGGCAGCCATACTCGCCGAGTTCGAAAAGCATCCGGACATAGATCTCGCTTACCCGACAACGCGCTTCTATTCCCTCTCGTCCGGAAGCCCCGACGGAGAAGACCCCGATTCATAAACCTGGGCGAAGCAGGTTCCCCGCTACCTGCCTTCGGAAAAATCTTATTCGGGCTTCAGGATTGAAACCGCCGCCGCAGCGGGATTTATGTACTTCCTTGCCACCCTCGCCACGTCGTCCGCTGTGACGGAAAGAATTTTCTCCGGGAACCTCCTGTACTCGTACGCGCCTATTCCGTAAAGCTCGTCAAACCCGACTATTGACGCCTGAGCGGAGTTTCTCTGAAGCCCTATCTCGAAACTTCCCACAATATAGTTCTTCGCCCTCTCAAGCTCCTCCTCCCCGACACCCTTCAAGACAAGCTGGAGCTGTTCCTTTATCGCTCCGAGCGCCTCCTCCTGCTTCTGCGGAGCAGTTCCTATATAAACACCGAAATAGCCCCCTTCCATCCCGGGAACATAGAACGAGGTAACGGCGTAAGCAAGGCTTTTCTTGTCCCGAAGCTCGATGAAGAGTCTTCCTCCCTGACCTGAGAGCACCGAATTCAGCACCTCAAACGCGTAGCGGTCCCGGCTTTTAAAACCAGGGGCGTGATAGCCCGCGATAATATGGGTCTGGGCCTTGTCTCTTTCAAGCTCGACGGTTTCCCTCGCAGAAGAAAGCGCGGACTCACGGGGCGGCCGGGTCTTTTCGAAACCTCCCCGCTTCATGCCGCCGAACAGCTTTTCAAGAACGCCAAGAGTTTTCTCCGCGTCAATGTCGCCCGCAACGGAGATGACCATGTTCTCGGGTCTTATGACTTTCTCGTAGAACCCGCGTACATCGGCCGAGGTAAACCTGTCTACGTTTTCCTCGGTTCCAAGAACGTTGAACCTGTAGGGATGCTTAAGGAAAAGGGTCCTCAGAAAGTTCCTGACCGCCTTTCCCGTGAGATTGTCCTCCTGCTTTTCCAAAGCGGCCAGAATTTCTCTTCTCTCCCTCTCCATTTCCTCATCGGAAAAAGAAGGATCAAGTATCACGTCCGAGAAAATATCCATCGCCCCTTCAAAGCTCTCACTCAATGCCGAGAGAGTCACCCCGACGCTGTTTTTCCCCGAGAAGCCGTCAACCGTTCCCCCGAGCCCTTCTATCTGGGCGGCTATATCTTCTGCGGAGCGGTTCGAGGTGCCGCGGGTGAACATCCCGGACATGAAGTTCGAAATCCCGTTCGTGTTCTCGTCCTCATACCTGAGGCCGCCCAGAAACGCCGCGTGAACGGAGAAAAGCGGAACGGCCGGATTGCGTTTCAGAAGAACCCGGATTTCGTTTGAAAGCTCGTATCTTTTAAATTCCGCCTGCGCCTGAGAAGCCTTTTTCCTTTCTTTTTTCTGGGCCCCTCCGGGAAAAACAAGGGCCTCTCTGAAGCCCTTCTCAACCCCCTTGGCTTTGTCTTCCGGAAGCAGCGCTCCCGCGGTGAGATTTTTCTGCACGAGGTATTCTCCGGCTACCCGCAATATGTCCTCCGGGGCAACATTCCTCACCCTCTCAAGGTAGAGGCGTTCGTAGCCGTAATCTCCGGTTTCAAGCTCGAAGTAACCAAGCTTTCTCGCCTGTCCCTGCATGGTCTCCTTGGCGCGGATGAAGTCCCTTTCTATGTTAGTCTTGGCGCGGGCAAGCTCCTCGGCCCCGACGGGTTCGGTCTTTATAAGCTCTATCTCCGCCACTATCTCCTCTGAGGCTTTTTCAACCTTGCCGGGGTCAAGAACTCCGCCCACGAGGAAAAGGCCGTTCTCCTTGAGGCTGTAAGCGTAGGCGTATATGTCGTTTACGGTGGCGTTCTGCTCCTTCAGTCTTCTGTAAAGCCTGGAGCTCTCCCCGCTGCCGAGTATGCCGCTTATAACGTCAAGAACCGGAGTGTCGGCGTGGCTCGCCGAGGGAGTATGGAAGGCAAAACTGAAGTAGCCCGTGTTTACGTCGCGGCCGATAACGAAGGTTCTCGTGCGTTTCTGCTCGGGCTCCGGGGGAAGTTCGCACCGAGGAGTTTTTCTTTTCTTTATTTTTCCGAAAGTCCGGGCCACCTCGTCCTTTATTCCCTCGGGATCAAAATCCCCGACCACAACGAGAATCATGTTGTCCGGGGAATACCACTTTCTGTAGAAATCAAGTATCCCGTCTCTGGTGAAGCTCCCCACGCTCTGCTTGGTTCCTATTATGGGCCTTCCGTAGGGATGAACGCTGTAGGCCGTGGAGAAAAGCTTCTGGCTGAGCACCCTTGAGGGAGAGTCCTCTCCCCTTCTTATCTCTTCCTGGACAACCTCAAGTTCCCGCTCAAGCTCCCCGGGGTCAAAAGTCGAGTTCTCCATGACGTCCGAGAGCAGGTCAAGAGCCACGGGCAGGAAGCGCCGCGCGCTTACGATGTAGTAAACCGTCTCGTCAAAGGAAGTAAACGCGTTTATGTCTCCGCCTCCCGCCTCGACCATCCCGGCTATCTCGCCGACCCGTCTTTTCTCCGTCCCCTTGAAAAGCATGTGTTCGTGCACGTGCGCGAGGCCGTACTCGCCCTCCACCTCGCACGCGCTTCCGGTCTTCACCCACACGTTAACGGCGACGACCGGGGAAGAGTCGTTTCTCTCAAGAAGCACGGTCATGCCGTTAGAAAGACTGTACTTGGTTACTCCACTGACACCCGCAAGGGTCTGCGCACCTGAATTCATAAGACTTGCTCCCGTAATCAGAATGAACAAAAAAAGTAATTTGAAAACCCCTCTCATCGACTCAGGCCTCCTGAGGAAAAACCCCTAGGACTCGTCGCCGGCCAGGGCTTCTGACTCTTTGTCCCGCGATGCAACCTTCGCGGCCAGTTTCCAGGCGCAACGTCCGAGATCAAGGACAAAATAACAGTAAGTTATAACGACCGCGACCACCCCGGGATTGGTAATAAGCGCCGCAATTATGATGGAGCCCGCGACAAGAGTGCTGAAAGGTCCGAATCTGGCGATTCGCGGAAACTTCCTGTACGGAACCTCGCTGACCATGACAAGTCCCACAACAGGAATGAAGAAAAGATAAAAAGATTTCATAAGTGGCGAAGCAATGATCTGAAACTCGGAGAGAAGGAGTATCGGAGAGAGAATAAGTCCCGCGGCCATAGGACTCGGAAGACCCGTGAACATGCGCTTTTCCTTGGTCGCAAACTGTACGTTAAAACGCGCAAGCCTGAGCGCTGCGCAGACCACGTAGAAAAGCATCGCCATCAGTCCCGGATTTCCATATTCCGAAAGCCCCCAAACGTAAAGAAGCACTGCCGGGGCGACCCCGAACGATACAAGATCGCAGAGCGAATCATAGGACGCACCGAAGCGGCTCTCCGAGTTAAGAGCTCTTGCTATCCTGCCGTCAAGCATGTCGACAAGTACCGCCATGCCGATAAATCCCGCTGCCCACCAGAAACGGTTAAAAAGCCATTCCTCAGAAACTGCGGCTGAGGCACGGTCCCCGTGGATGGAAATCGAAGTCACTATGGACGCAAGTCCGAACGCAAGGCCCACGGTTGTGAGCATGCTTGGCAGCAGGGGGATGACTCTCCCCGGACGGGGAGACCTCCTTCTTCTTTTTTTTCTCAAGTTAGCCACGCTATAACCGTCCTGCCGGCCACGACTTTCTGCCCTACCTCAACACCCACCTTCACATCCTCGGGCAGGTAAATATCCAACCTTGAACCAAACTTTATAATCCCGAATTTTTCCCCGATTTCCAATACGTCGCCGAATTTCGCACGTGATACGATTCTTCTCGCGAGAAAACCAGCCACCTGGACTATAACCACCTGGACTCCGCCCTCGCACTCAATCAGGGTCGCGAGCCGCTCGTTGGCCTCGGATGAATCACCCCTAAAAGCCATTTTGAATTCCCCGGGGCAGTAAGTGGTTCCGACTACCTTGCCCGAAACGGGAAATCTGTTTATATGGCAGTCGAAAATAGAGAGAAAAATGCTTATTCTTCGGGTGTTCCGCTTGAGATAATCGTCTTCAAACGTCTCCGAGATGTCTATTATTTTCCCGTCTGCGGGACAGATCACGGAACCGGGTTCAAGCGGAGGAAGTTCCCTTTCAGGATCCCTGAAGAAAAAGACGAAAAAAGCGGTGAGCAGAAGAAATACTAAAGATAAAGAGAGAGAACCCAGAAGCGCGGAGAGAATACAAAGCGCGGCTGAAACGTAAATTATACCGAGCCCCTCGCTTGCGACCCTCACAAATCGGAAATTCATCAATTCTTGTCTTTATCGACCAGTTTCTTCTGGAAAAGCGAGCTCATCATCCCCCTGAGCTCTGCGCCGACTTTTTCGATCGGATGCTCTTCACCCTGCCTGAGAAGCGCGTTATAGGAAGGCCTTCCAGCCTGATTCTCAAGTATCCATTCCGAGGCGAACTGTCCGGACTGAATCTCCCCGATTATCTTTTTCATCTCCTGTTTCACGGAGTCGTTTATAAGCCTCGGGCCCCTGGTTATGTCTCCGTACTTGGCCGTATCGCTCACCGAGTAGCGCATGTTGGCTATCCCGCCCTCGTATATGAGGTCAACTATAAGCTTGACTTCGTGGCAGCACTCGAAATAAGCCATCTCGGGCGGATAACCGGCTTCAACAAGCGTCTCGTATCCCGCCAGGATAAGGGCCGTGAGCCCTCCGCACAGAACTGACTGTTCCCCGAAAAGATCGGTTTCCGTCTCGTCCTTGAAAGTCGTCTCTATAACTCCCGCCCTTGAACACCCGATGGCTCTGGCGTAAGCAAGAGCGAGATCCTTGGCGTCGCCCGTCGGGTTCTGGTGAACGGCTACGAGTCCCGGCACACCGGCACCCCCGACATACTGGTCCCTTACCGTGTGGCCCGGGGCCTTGGGAGCGACCATGAACACGTCCACGCCCGCAGACGGTCTGATCTGTCCGTAGTGAATATTAAAACCGTGACTGAACATAAGCGCGTTTCCGGCAACTAGGTTCTTTTCGACATGCTCATGGTATATCGCCGGCTGGTAAGTGTCTGGAGCCAGCATAACCGCTATGTCCGCGGACTTGGAAGCGGCGGAAACCGACTTCACGTTAAAACCGGCCTCCTTGGCCTTTTTCCAGTTGGGACTGTCCTTAATGTCCGCGACCGTGACCGAGACTCCGCTTTCCCTCAGGTTCTGGGCATGGGCGTGACCCTGGCTTCCGTAGCCTATGATCGCAATCTTCTTTTTCTTAAGCTTGGACGGATCAATGTCATCATCGTAGTAAACTTTCACCGGTTATATCCTCCTTTACTTGCTCTTCTTGTTCGCCCGGGACATGGCGACGGTTCCCGTTCTCGCGATTTCCTTTATCCCGAAAGGTCGTTGAAGTTCAACAAACGCCTGAATCTTCTGTTCATCCCCGGTAACCTCGAACGTGTAGGACCTTGGAGACACGTCGACGACCTTGGCCCGGAATATGTCGGCGATTCGCAGAATTTCCGGCTTGGAATCGGCCTTCGCGTCGACCTTGACGAGAATCATCTCTCTTTCCACGCGGTCAAGTTCTGTCATGTCGACAACCTTGATCACGTTGACCATGTTGTTGAACCTTTTGATTATCTGCTGAATTATGGCTTCATCGCCGGTTGTGACCAGAGTTATTCTGGACGTCCCCGGTTCCTGGGTTTCCGCGACGTTAAGACTCTCTATGTTAAAATCCCTGGCGCTGAAAAGCCCCGCGATTCTTGAGAGTACTCCGGCTTCATTGTCTACCGTTATGGATATCGTGTGTCTCGATTTCATGGAACCTCCAGAATGGTGAAAAAATTATAAAGATCGTGATTATACCGAATCTCCTGTAAATGTTAATATCCCGGTGATAAACCACCAAGATGATCTCACTCTAGATGAAACAATGGCTTTATAATATCGACAGAGGGTTTTAGCTGTGAAACAAAGTACCCGTTTAACAAGGAACACAAACAGTGACTACCAACACCAACTCATCCCACTGAATCGTTTAGATTTTGTTTCTGAATGATCGTTAATGAAGCCGTATCAGTATTCCATTCACTATACTGTTTGTGAACAACTTTAGTTTTTTCAGGCAGAAAAGGAGCAATTCTTTTTAAGATATCCTTATATTTCTTCTCAGCGTTGGACAGCTTTCTCAATTTTTCTCTTGGTATAATATTTTGCTTTTCTTTCATTTTACACACCACCTGCCGCAACAAAAAAACTGGAGTTCTTGCTCTCAATCAGTTTTGATGTTGACGTAGTAGATAACAGGTTGTTTATTCTATAGTACAACTCATAAATTTGGGACCACGTATCATCCTTAAGAGGTTTGATTTCAACATTTAAACCACATTTTTTTACTTCCTCCGCATAAATAGCACGCCCATGGGACTTAACTTTTTTCGGCGTAAGAAAATTCTTGATTTTCCTTCTTATTAACGCTTCACCCATACTGGACATCATACCTGATTTTAGAGCTTGTATACTGATATCTTCTGACAAACCTAAAGCACTTCTGTGTTCTTCAATGTCGCGAGCGTCATAATTTTGCAATTGTTGCAAATAGGGTTCTAAATTCCCTTCTTCTTGAATTGCACCACGGAATAAATCTTCATAGCTTTTAATCAAATTGTAGACCGAATAAACCTTTGTTGAATTGCCTTGAGTGAGTTGAATTTGCGGGTCTACCGGCCCCAGTTCTGATGTTGAATCCATTAAAATTTTGGATGACCCCAAACATATCATGGTTGCGGCAGATTTTGCTTTGCCTGCAACAATCGAAAGGTACTCGCCAGTACCACTATATTCTCTTAGTATCTGGATGATTCTTTCCGCGGCCAAAGCATAACCACCGGGGGAATTGATGAATAATGCAACGCCTTTTTCCAGAGACATAGGGCGTAACAAGTCTTCAAGCATTATTGCGTCTCCGTCATCTATGAGCACATCATGAACGAAGCTTGTACAATATGAAACAATCGGTCTGCCTAATTTTTCTTCGATGGAATTATAAAGTTCTCTGCGAGTAGCAATCCCTTGATTTTGTTCTTCCTTAACCTTAATAAAAGTTGTTTTGCCAGACATAGTTTGGAGAATAATAATGCTAAATGGTTAAAACACAATAGAGAAAACGGGTCCACTTCTTATTGTCACCCGTTAAGTGTAGTCCACCGTTATCTGAACAAAGCTAACCGCTCCCTTCTCAGTCTCCGGCGTCTCCCTTAAAAATTCCCTCCAGCTCCCCGTTTGCGTGCATTTCGGTACATATGTCGCATCCGCCTATGAAGCTTCCGTTAACGTAGAGTTGTGGAAGCGTCGGCCACTGGGAGTAGTCCTTTATCCCCTGGCGGATCTCCTGGTCCAGAAGGACATCGACGGTAGCATAATCCACACCGTAATAGTTAAGAATATTGACCACCTGCGCTGAGAAACCACACTTGGGGGCATCCTTTGACCCCTTCATGTAGAGAATAACGGGGTTCTGCGCTATCTGGCCCTCTATTTTTTTCTGTATATCCGACATTGCACCACTCCTTAGTTATTAAGCTTCTCCCACTGCTCAGGCGTGTAGGTCTTCATCGAGATTGCGTGTATCTCAGATTCCATGGCGTCTCCAAGAGCTGCATAGACAAGTTTGTGACGCTCAATCGGAGGCTTGCCCGTAAACCGCTCGGATACGATGACCGCCTGGAAATGCGTTCCGTCCCCCGTGACCTCAACAAATGAAGTCGGGATGCCCTGCTCTATCATTTCACGAATCCGCTGCGTTTCCATTACAGCGGGGAATTATATACGCATACAACCACGTTTCCAAGGGAAAAAAGGAGCATGCTGATCTCAGTAGCAAGGGAATCCCACTCAAATCGGCCGCTTGGAACTTACGCGATCACGCTTGCGGACTCAGTTCATAGCAAGAAAAGGATTCTTGAAAAAAATTCCCGGCCGTTTATTTTAAAATGTGCTTGGAAAAGGAGGTTCCGACGCGCCATCATGAAGAGTTTCGGGGTGTCAAAGGAAAAGCAGACGGCACTTGAGCTTGAAATGAAGTGCCTCGGCATAAGGGAAGAGGATATTGAGGAAACCTTCACGAGATCTTCAGGGCCCGGCGGACAGAACGTAAACAAGCTCGCCACCTGCGTTCACCTGAGGCACCGGCCAAGCGGCATCGCCGTAAAAATCTCAAGGGAACGCTCACAAGCACTTAACAGGTTCCTTGCGAGGAGGATTCTCGCCGGGAAAATCGCGACGCAGATTCACGGAGAGGATTCTGTGGAAGCAAAAAAGGCTCAGAAAGCCAGAAAACAGAAGAAAAGAAGAAAGAGAAAGACGGCGAGAAAGCTTGCTGGAGAACCTCAGGAATAACCGGGAAGGATTTATGAAAAAGGATCTTTTGCCGAAAAACAGAACTGAACCTCAAAAAACGAAAAACGCTTTCGCCGGAGTGAGGAGTGAACTGTCAGCACTGCTTATGGCTGCGGCACTGCTTCTGCTCCCGGGCGTCGGAGCGGCTCAAGCCGAAACGCTAGAGGGCAGACCTTACGTAACGGACGCCGACACGGTCAGGATATCAGGAGAGAGAATCAGGCTTGAGGGTATTGACGCCCCCGAGACAAACCAGAGATGCAAGGACGCCTCCGGGAAAAGCTACCGCTGCGGTCTTGTCTCGACCTCGGCACTGAAAACCAGGATAGGAGGCGAGACAATCAGATGCGAAGGCACGCAGCGCGACCGTTACGGGCGTCTGCTCGGCATCTGTTATCTGGGCGACATTGACCTAAACGGCTGGCTTGTAAGAAACGGCTACGCGCTTGCCTACAGACGCTACTCGAAGCGTTATGTACCGCAGGAAATCCAGGCGCAGAAAGACAGTCTCGGGCTCTGGGCCGGTGAATTCATGCCTCCTTGGCAGTGGCGCAAGAATACGCGCTAAGCAACTGCCCATGGCAAATAGACAGGTTACGTAAAGCTTATCCCAAAGGCCGTCAGCTTAATCCTTACCGGAACTGTCGTAACTTCTCTTCTGTAAGCAAAACCTTGGCAGACTTGTCGATATGAGCTTTCAAGGGCGGATATTCCACCAGGTTGTAGCCCACAAGATCAACCTTGTAAGGAAGACTGCTTTCATGAAAACATGCCCACAGACGGTCAACCGTACGCTCCTCGATATCGCCGTAAAGAACCATGTCTATATCAGAACAGCTTCGGTGAGACCCCGTTGCCCTTGAACCAAAGATTGATACACAAAGATTGATACAGACTCAACGGCGGGGGCAAACTCCGTTATGATGCTCCCGATCAGATTCACCTGTTTTTCACTCAGTCCATGGTCAGCCATCATTAATCTCCATATAAGCCTCGGACAATTTCTCGTACAGCCCGCCGATACAGTCAAGGTATCTTGCATGTATTTGCTCTATCACAGCTTCGAACTTTTTAAAATCATAGGTGCGACTCAGCTTGTTGTGCGCGTCAAGTGCGCTCATCCAGCCTTCTCCGCCTGATACTAAATTTCCCGCTATAGATTCCTTTAAGACTGCCCTGGGGGTGACTTGACCGAATACCATGTTCTGACTCTCAAGATAGTCCTTCATCGTCTTCCAGGCAAGTTCAATACAGAGTTCAAACCGCTTGATCATGCCTTCTTTTGCGAGCTGGTCCAGTTCCCCGGCCTTGTCTCTCTCCACGGCCTCTCTCAGCAGAAAATAAGGCCGGCTGAAATTGTCGAACCTGTATTGCCATCTCTTTTTTTCAGAACTCATGACAAACCAACCCTCAAAGCGCAACTACGAGAAAACCTGAGCCGCCTGATGGGGCTTCCTGAAGCCAAGTAACCCATTTCTTCTACCATAAATTTTACCGATAGCGACAACGGATTAAAATCCTGAATCCCCGGGCAGAGCCCGCGAAAACAGCCGCAGCCCGTGGACCGGGAAATTCGTCGCGCCCTGAAGCTTGCGAAAAGGAAAATGGTCGACGAATACTTCCCCACACTGAGGTCAGCAGAGAAATGTTGAAAAACCGGGAGTTCGTGTCAATCTTACTTTCATGGAAAACGAAACCGCAGATTCCTCCGAGAAAAGCCGCGGACTCTCCGAAGACTGGGTGGTTTTCGGACCGGCCTTCGTCCTTATAGCCCTCGGGCTTGCTTTCCCCCATCTTTCTCTTCCCGAGTTTTCGTGGACTCCCGATTCCGCGGGCAAAGTTTTAAGCGCAGAGAACATCTCTCTTTCCCTTTCGCTGGGCGTGGCCTTCCTGCTTCTCTCAAGCGTCGGCGTCCGCCTGATTGGCGGATCGGTCACCCGCTACGCGGCGGGTTTCCCCATGGTATTTGCTCTCGCATGGGCATCCAAGCTCCTCGCCGGAAACGCAGTGGCCAGGGAGTGGGGCGTAAGCTATGTCATCTTCGCCCTTTTCATCGGAATGCTAGTCGGCAATATTTTCCCCGACCGCTTCCGGGAGGCGGTCCGCACCGAGTACTACATCAAGATCGGGCTTATAATTCTGGGCTCCGGCATTCTGTTCGGCAAGATACTCTCTGCGGGGTTGGCGGGAATTCTGCAGGCCCTGCTAGTCGTCCTTGTCATCTGGTATGCCTGCTACTGGATCTGCAGGAAGTTCGCAGTGGATTCGGAGTTCGCCGCCATGCTCTCAACGGCCGTTTCCATCTGCGGAGTCTCTGCCGCCATTGCGGCCTGCGGAGCCATAGGCGGAGACAGAAAGAAGCTCTCCTACGTAACATCTCTCGTCCTCATAGTAGCCGTCCCCATGATGCTGATCATGCCCTGGGCAATAGAACAGTTCCAGATTCCCGCGGTTATCGGAGGGGCATGGGTCGGAGGAACAATTGATACCACCGGAGCCGTGGTGGCTGCCGGGGAACTGGTGGGAGAGTCAGCGATGAACGCCGCCGTGGTAGTGAAGTTTTCGCAGAACGCCATGCTGGGTCTGGCGGCGTTTGCTCTTTCTCTCTGGTGGACGTTCCGCCAGGGCAAAGATGAAGGAATAAAGCCGTCGGTGGGGGTGATCTGGGAGCGCTTCCCGAAGTTCATTCTGGGTTTCATGGCGGCATCGCTTCTTTTTTCCTTCGCCATCGGAGACGATCTTGTTTCGCAGACCAAGGATCTTATGAAGGGACTTCGAGGCTGGTGGTTCGCCCTCGCATTTGTCTGTATAGGTCTTGAGACCCGTTTTTCCGCCCTGATAAGCATGGAAGAAGGCCGACCCGCCTGTGCGTTCCTCATAGCGCAGGGAATGAACGTCATCTGGACTCTGATCGTAGCATGGCTTCTTTTCGGCGGCTTTTTATTTCCCGCCCCCGTTCTGTAAAGGCCCTTGATCGTGCCGAGCCCCCAAGACGTCCGCCACTTGCCGGGTTCTCGGCGCCATTAAAAGCACAGCTCCCGTTATTGCCAAACCCGCAAAGCCAAGTACCTTAATTGCAGCAAGTATTCCAGAGGAGTTCTCAACAATGAAAGCGATTATATATCACGAATTCGGAGAAACGGATGTTCTTAAGTACGAAGAGGTAAGCAAGCCGGAACTTGGACCGGGAGAAGTCCTTGTAGAGGTGAAATCCTCCTCTATAAACTTCGTTGACCTCAGGCTCAGAAGCGGAAAATCGCCCCGTCCGGTGCCCCTGCCGCATGTGGGGGGAGTGGACGCGGCGGGCATTGTCTGCGAGAAAAGCGATGACGTATCTGACGTGGAAACGGGCGATCGGGTAATGATCATGCCGGCCGTGCGATCGGAAAGAGGACTTGAGATAGTCGGGGTCAATCTCCACGGAGGATTCGCTGAATACGTAAAGATACCTTCATCTAACGTGGTATCGATTCCCGAAGAACTCTCCTTTGACGATGCGGCGACCCTTCCAACATGCTATGTCACCGCTTGGTACGGCTTCTGCGAAAGGGGGAATATCGCCAGGGGAGAAACGGTGCTTGTGCACGCGGCGGGAAGCGGAACGGGAAGCGCCGCGATCCAGGTAGCCAAGCTTTTCGATTCCTTCGTGATAGCTACCGCGGGAAGCGACGAAAAACTTGAGAAGGCAGAAGAGATCGGAGCCGACGTCACCATAAACTATAACTCCTCGGATCTCGGAGAGGAGCTGAAGAAAATTACAAAAACGCATAAGATAAACATGATCTTCGATCCCGTGGGAGCTTCGGTGTGGAAAGAGAACACGCAGTATCTGGCCCCCGGGGGAAAACTTCTGCTGATCGGAGTTGCTGGAGGCGGCGCCACGGAAGCGGCCCTCGGACCGCTTATTATGAAAGATCTCTCCGTACTGGGAGTAACGGTGTTTAACGCCCGGGCGGAACACTTCGAGAAAGTCGCGCAGCTTGCCGAGGAAGGTGCCCTGAAACCTTCGATACACAGCAGGTTTCACCTGAGCGAGGCGACGGCGGCGCAGAAAATTCTCGAAGACCGCCAGCAGTTCGGAAAAGTCATCCTGAACCCGTAAGGAAAAGCCTGATTCCCAAGGTGAGCATCAAAAATCTGTTCGCGGCGTTCCTGTTCGCCCTCTTCGCCGCGCCAGTTGCGTGCCTGGCAAAACCGCCCTGCCCAGAAAACATAATATCGCTCACTTTGGCTTCAGATGAAATCCTGGTCGATATAATCGGCGACAGAAAGAAAATAGCTGCGCTTACCTGTTTCTCGACCGACCCGCTGATCTCAAATATCGTTGAAAAAGCGCGGGGAATTCCCCAGGTCCAGGCGAATCTCGAGCAGGTAATCTCAAAATCTCCGGATCTCGTGATAGTCGCGGGTCACACCAACCCGAACATACGCGCGCATCTTGAGGCGGCGGGAATAAAAGTACTGGTGCTCCACGAAATCGTCTCTCTTGAGAGCATAAAAAAGAATATAGAACTGGTTGGAGAGGCTGTCTGCGAGGAAGCCGCGGCGAAAAACCTCGTGAAAGAAATGGAAACCCGGATCGCGGATGCCAGAGCAAAGATTCCGCCTCACGTAAAAGCCCCGACGGTTCTTTTCTACGGAGCTCCGGGGTTCACGGTCGGCAACCACTCAACCATAAACGATATAATAGAAAGTTCCGGAGCCATAAACCTCCCGGCACGCCTCGGGCTAAGCGGATACAGCAACATATCTGCCGAATACGTAATCCAGAACAACCCTGACCTGGTGCTTACAAGTAGTTATAATCCATCTCACCCGGATTTTGCGGGCCAGATGTTCAAAAATTCCGCCTTCAGAGACAAAAAGATCATAGTCGTCGCGGGAAAACATCTAGACGCCGCGTCTCATTACGCGGCGCAGGGGGTAGTTGATCTGGTGAACCTGATATTCAGAGCAGAGAACAATGCCGACCGGTAAGAAAACGCTTTCCGTATACGCAGTACTTGCCTCCCTGCTTCTGTTGACCGTCGTCGTGTGCGTATCGCTCGGGGCGGTGAGCGTTCCGTTTGACAAGGTAATCAGCGTGATAGCCGGCAAGCTGCTGTGGCTTGATACCGGAGCGGGAATCGAAAAATCACAGGAACTTATCGTCTGGAACATCAGGCTACCCAGGGTTCTTCTCGCCGCCACCATAGGAGGAGGACTCTCAATTGTGGGAGCGGTAATGCAGGCGATGTTCAGAAACCCCCTGGCTGAACCTGGAATACTGGGCTGGTCAAGCGGAGGGGCTTTTTTCGCCGTTCTCGTTATCTACACCGGCATTCATCAGCAGTGGTTTCTTCTGCTCCCTCTCGCGGCGTTTGCAGGCACGCTTCTCACGGCATACGCAGTCTACGGAATATCACGTTACAGGGGGTTTGTCGAGAATACGACGCTTCTTCTCTGCGGGGTAGCGCTGGGAACGCTTTTTGTCTCTCTCACGACTTTCGTGCTTTCGGTGTCAAACGCGTGGTCAATGAAGGAAATGCTTTTCTGGATAATGGGCGGAGTCGACTCGCGCACCTGGACGCATTTCGCAATGGCAGCGGTTCCCGTGCTTGCCGCCTCGGTCATGCTGCTTTTTTACGCTAAGAACCTGAACGCAAGACTTCTAGGCTACGAGACAGCGAAGACCGTCGGTATCGACATAGAGAAAACGACCAAGCATCTCATAGTCCTGAGTTCCCTAATAGTTGGAGCAAGCGTGGCGGTAAGCGGCATCGTGGGGTTCGTCGGACTTATAATTCCGCACTCAATAAGATTGCTGATCGGAGTAGATCATCGCCGGCTCCTGCCCGCAAGTTTTATTGCCGGAGCCATATTTCTGCCCGTAGCGGACCTTATAGCAAGAACCGTCATGAGCCCTCAGGAACTTCGTCTCGGGATAATCACTTCCTTCATCGGAGTTCCTTTCTTCGTGTTTCTGCTGAGGCGAAATTTCAGCGGGAGAGAAATTGCGTAGAATGCAAAGAGAACCCTTAAAAACATCGGGACTCAGTTACGGAGTAAACGGAAAAACCATAGTTGAGAACGTAAGCTTCGAGATCAAAAGAAACGAGCTTCTGGGCATAGTCGGCCCCAACGGCGCGGGGAAATCCACGCTTCTCAGGCTTCTTGCCCGTATAATCAATCCCACCGGAGGCCGCATCCTGCTTGACGGAGAAAATATCTCGGAATACGAAGCAAAAGAGCTTTACAAAAAAATATCGTTTCTCCCTCAAACCTCGTATTTCGATTTTCCGCTGAGCGTGCTTGAGGTAGTACTTACGGGAAGGTATCCGTACCTGGGAATCCTCGAAAGCGAAAGCAAAGAAGATATAAAGCGCGCCGAGGATTGCCTTTCGCTTGTGGACCTAGAGGGTTTTTCTCGAAGAAAAGTAACGACACTCTCGGGAGGAGAGCAGCAAAGAGTGTCGATCGCAAGGGTTCTTGCGCAGGGGACCGATTTTATTTTCCTTGACGAGCCATCCTCCCACCTTGACATACACCACAAGTTCGCCCTCATGGAACTGCTCGAGTCGCTAGCGCAAGAAGAAAAAGGGGTCGTGGCCGTTCTCCACGACCTTGATCTTGCGAGCAAGTTCTGCGAAAGGATCCTTGTACTTGAGAATGGACGAGTCGCAGCCTTGGGAGAACCGTCGCGCGTGTTTTCCGAAAAGCTTCTCTCGTCGGTATTTAAAGTAAGGGGTTCATGGGATCCCAGAAGCGAAAATCTTCTTGTTTTCCGGTGAACTCAGGGAACCTGAAAAACGCCTTTTACATTTTCTGAATCATGAGGCATTTGCCCTTGCTCTATATGTGTACATTCAAAAGCGCAAATGTCTCACTGGGAATAAACTAAGGTTCTGCCGTTTTGCGGACCGCAAAGCGGATTCCGCTGTTTGCCGGGGCGTCCGGGGCGTCCGGGTCCATGCGTTTTATTATTGATTTTACCAACTTGTTGACGATGATCGGATTATAGTTTTCCCATTCGCGGACCTGTGGCTTGTCCGCGTTGCGTCGCAGAATCCGTACGCTACCGAATTCTCGCTCAAGCGAGTAGCCGGGAAGGGAGATCCTGGGGTCCTCGGACACTATGTGCGTTACCGAGGAGAAAACCGCTTCCAAGTTCTTTAAATTTGCCGATCCCCTGGCGTCGTCATAGAACGGTATTTCACGGTGCAGGTAGTAGTAGGCGGGCAGAGCGGCATAGTAGCGGTCAATGTGCCAGACCGCGGCGACTCCGGGAGTGCGGGCAAGATAGCGGTAGGCTGAGAAAACCGGATCCTGATCGCGAATGAACCTAACGACTCCCGAGATTCCCGAGCTGCCTGTCGCGTAGCTCCTGTAGATGCGGTCCTGATGGGGAAGCGCGTTTAGAATTCCGGCTGCGGAAACGATCGAGAACGCTACGGCCGCCACTCCCGCGGTCACCTGCGCCTGCCTCGCCCTGTTCGTAATCCGCACCACGATGTCCGAACCGATCATAAGCCAGAGAGGAGTGACCGCGAAGACGAAACGGTATTCCTTGTGCGTCTGCAGGGAATGGGGCAAAAGGACCAAGGAGATTGACGCAAGCAAAAACCAGTAGCGTCGAAGATCAAGCAGCGCCGCCGCGCAGAGCACGCTTAACCCACCGCTTGCTATCATAATCCAGGAGAAAAACTGGTAAGGGGGAGGGGTTGAGCCCGCGACAGCTTCGCCCCAAATGAGGTTATAACGCAGATTGGTAAAATAGGAGTGAAACAGGGCGCCGTTCCAAGTGACCGCGTCGAACATGCCGACCACGAGGAGTACCGCGACCGCGAGGAGTGCAAGCCGAACCTTGTTTCTGGTTCTGAGAAAGATAACTCCCAGTGGCACGAGCGCAAGCGGCGCGTAGTGAACCCGCACGGCCGCCGCCAGAACCGCGAGACCTGTCACAAGGACCTCGTTTCTCCCCGAAGATCTCTCCCCGTTCCCTCGAATGCAAAGCGCAAACGCGACCATCAGCAGGGCGACAGCCACAAACTCCGTCATCGGCTTGTGTGCAAAGGCCACCAGTTCATACCAGAATGCGCCGGACACAAGCGCCACCCTAGCCGCGTTTTCGCTGAAATATCGCCGCGTGAAAAAGTACATTCCCGCCGGAACCAGAAGCGACACCGCGCAGAAGAAAAGCTTTACCCCTCCCACATACCAGACCGGTTCCCCGAGCCCGATAAGGTCAAACAGCTTGAGTACCCCGGCAACCACACCGGGCACGAGCCACGAGCGGGCGCCGTAGAAATACTCCCAGTAGCTTACGCCGTTTCCGAAGGCTAGCAGGTGCGCCGGTTCCAAGTACTGCATGATTTCGTCCGGATGCAGTACGAAATCGGTCGAAAGCGCCACGGTTGCGCGTGCGATGAAACCGAGCGCGAGCACAAGAGGAAGGTATTTCCAAGTGGGTTCGTTCGGACCCCGGGGATGGAACAGGGAAACAATAAAACTTGTCTGTCCCTGTGAGTCCTTTCCGTTTTCTTTCTTCATTGAATCAATCGGCTGCCGCACCGTTTTTTCCTGCATCACTTGGACTCCGAAGTACACCACTGACTCAGACAATCTTCTTTCAGTAGTAGTTTAGTATGGCAATGGACAAGGGGCAATGACTTCGCGGCGAGGGCAAGCCCGAGCGAAGAAGTCATTGCCCACAAACCCCGGTTTGTCTTATCTCAGACCCGCAACACGACGAAGCTTTTCCTCAAAGAAATCCAATACAACTCTCAGATTCCACAACAACACCGAGATTCCGGGAATCACTCTCTCCACGAACACAAATCCCGGGCTAAGTAGCTTATATGGCATTGGATAACCTGTTGTTCGCTGCCTCAAGAAATTATCTTTGTCGCTTGGCCCTTTTAAACACGCGCCCCTTAAAACGGCTCAACCCGTGTTTTTAGGAGTGGTGCATTTCAAAGTTCAACGGGAGCTTTTTGAACCATACCGATAATTTGACAAAAAAATTCGATTAACTATATTCTGTTGCCTAGTTTTATTAGGGCCCATAGCTCAGTTGGTTAGAGCAGCGGACTCATAATCCGTCGGTCCCTGGTTCGAGTCCGGGTGGGCCCAGAATTGAGAAACACAGACCATGAAGGTCAATACAAAGAAAGCCGAAGCAACTCCTTCCAAAAGCCCCCGAATACCATTTTTCTCCATAAAAATCGCTCGGGACTGCTTCACCTGAAGTAAGGAACTATGGAACAGCATATTGAAAGCCTGCAGAAACTTCAGACAGTTGACTTAAGAATCAGAGAGTTAGCGGAAGGGCTCGAAAGATACCCAAACGAAATCGACGACCTTAAAAAAGACCTCCTTGAAAAAGAAGAATCGATAAATCTCAAGGAAACCTCTCTCTCGGAACTCAAGGCGCAAAGAGACGGTCTTGAATCCTCTCTTCGCTCCAATCAGGAATCCATAAAAAAATCCGAGGAAAGGCTGTTTGCCATAAAGACCCACAAGGAATACGAGGCACTTCAGAAGGAAATAACCGATACCAGAAAAGAAAACCTCGAGATAGAAGACCGCACGATCTCGGTAATGGGGGAAATCGAAGAGACCGAGGCGACACTTGCCGAAGAAAAGGAAAACTACGCGACTCTAAAAGAGCAATACGCGGGGCAGATCGCGGAAAAAGAAAAAAGGATCGAAGAACTCGAGATTTCCCGCGAACCGGCGGAGCGTGAAAAAAGTGAAATCCTGTCCACCATAGACCCCAAAGTACTTCCGCTTTACGAAAGAATCTTCAAAAGAAACGGCAGGGCGCTCGCGCTTGCCGAAAACGAGCAATGCACAAGCTGCAACATAAACATTCCGCCTCAGCTCTACAACGAAATACTGAAACAGACAGAACTGGTCCAATGCCCGAACTGCAAGAAAATTCTTTACACAAACCCGTAGCCGCCCAGACGGCTACCGCGAGATTGCGAGAGAGAAATAAATTATGGCAAGAGAGGAGAACCCATACCCCGGAAGGAAACGCATGAAGGGATCTTCAATTAGTACATACGGAGAATACTCCAAGAAATGGGTGCAGAACAAACCCGGAGAAATAACAAAGCCGAAACCATCTCCGCCACCCCCACCGAAAAAATAGCGACGGGGAAAAAAGTGCTAACCATAAGCAAAATCAGACTCTACTTGATGAAGCAGCTCCCGGGCAAGCATTAATGTCTATCTTTTTATGATTGACAAATCTCGTTTATGTTGTTCATTTCTTCATCAAGTCTGATGCTTATGGCTTCTACAGGCAGCTTAACATCTGAGGATTGAGTAATATCCTTTTGAATGCGAACTATTCTTTCTAACTGACGTGCAGAAGCTGAAAACATGTCCCAAACAACCAAAGTCTATGTAGACGGAGCGTCAAGGGGAAACCCGGGAGAATCCGGCATCGGGGTTCTTGTGGTCCGCACGGACGGAACAAGAGAGGAAATAAGGGAGTATATCGGCAGGGGGACGAACAACGAGGCGGAATACAAGGCGCTGATAAAGGCCCTAGGTTATCTCGTGGCTGAAGCCAGCCCCAAGGTGAAAATCCACACCGACTCCCAGCTTGTGGCAAGCCAGATGAACGGGCTCTGGAAAGTAAAGGATCCGAAACTCAGAATTCTTCACTCGGAAGCGAAAAAACTTGCTTCCTCGCTTCCGGCACTCGATATAGAATATATCCCCAGAGAGAAGAACGCAGAAGCCGACAGTCTTGCGAACGAGGCGATCGACAGATATTTTAACGGTTAGCGAGTCGGCCGTGCGGTCGCCCGCGGCTTGTACGCGGGAGGAAAGTCCGAGCTTCACAGGGCAGGGCGCTGGTTAACGACCAGGTGTCGCGAGACAACGGAAAGTGCAGCAGAAAGTATACCGCCTGGGCGCCGCAGGCGTCCCGGTAAGGGTGAAAAGGTGGTGTAAGAGACCACCGCTCCGAAAGTGATGGAGGAGGCAAGGTAAACCCCGCCCGAAGAAAGACAAATAGGAAAACACCCGGACAACTGTCCGGTCAGGGCGGCCCGTCCTGGTTTTCGGGTAGTCGCTTAAGGTATTCTGGCAACAGGTATCTCAGATGGATGACCGTACTTGACAGAACTCGGCTTACAGGCTGACTCGCTTCCTTTCCCTGTTCTCGCGTAGACAGGTTCGATACGGGCAGAATCATCCGGAAAAAAGAAAAACCGGGCCTGATTACTTGATAACGACTTTCAGGAACTCTTTTTTTCCGATTTTAACCTCGAAAGCAGCTTTATCGGGAAATTCCGAATTCGGATCGGTGTACTTCTCTCCGTCTATGACAAGTCCTCCCTGAGATATGAGCCTTTTAGCCTCCCCTTTAGTGCTGACGGAATCGGACACCCCTATAACAAGATCAACTATCTTTCGGGAGCCGGCAACATAGTCCTTTTCCTTTGCGTCTTCTGGAAAAGATCTCTTTGAGAACTTGGTTTCAAAATCCCGTTCGGCTTCAAGGGCACTCTGGGTGTCATGGAGCCAAGAAACGATTTCCCTGGCAAGCCCTTTTTTCGCGTCCATGGGATGCTCGGTTCTTAATTTTCGTATCTTTTTTTCATTGCAGGTGCTTAAAAGAAGATAGTATCTCCACATAAGGTCGTCAGAAATCGACATCATTTTCCCGTATATATCCTGTGGAGATTCGTCAAGACCTATATAGTTTCCAAGTGACTTTGACATCTTCTTTACCCCATCTGTTCCCTCAAGTATTGGAAGAAAGACTCCTACCTGCGGAGATTGTCCGTAATGTCTCTGGAAATCGCGGCCGAGCAGTATGTTGAAGGTCTGATCCGTACCGCCAAGTTCAACGTCGCAGTGCATCTGCACCGAGTCGTACGCCTGCACCAAGGGATATATGAACTCCCTGAGGGAAATGGACACTCCCTCCCTGTATCTCTTTGAGAAATCATCCCGGTCAAGCATCCGCGATACGTTAACCAGAGAGGTAAGCCCGAGGAACTCTTCTGGATCGAGGTTGCTGAGCCAGCGGGAGTTTGAAAGAATCTGGGTCTTTTTTCTGTCAAGGACCTTGAAAACCTGACGTTCGTAGGTCCTTGAATTCTTGATTATCTCCTCTTTTGAAATCGAAGGGCGGGTTTCGCTCCTGCCGGAGGGGTCTCCTATGTAGGCGGTGAAATCCCCTATCAGGAAAAGAACCTCGTGGCCCAGAGTCTGAAAATCGCGGAGTTTCTTGAGGATTATCCCGTGACCCAGATGCAGGTCGGGGGAGGTGGGGTCAAACCCTGCCTTTACCTTCAGGGGACGGTCGTTCTCTCTTGAAGCTTCGAGCTTCAAAAGAAGCTCCTCTTCGGGAATTATCGCCTCGGTTCCCCGTCTTATTACCTTTAATTGTTCTTTAGGATCAGCGAAGGCCATCTGGAAATTCCTCCTCGCAGCGGGTTTAGCCTATTTATGGAAGATCGGTTGACCCCATAAGATACCTGTCGCACTCTCTTGCGGCTTCTCTTCCCTCGTTTATAGCCCACACCACAAGGCTTTGCCCCCTGCGCGAGTCCCCCGCGGCGAAAACTCCCTCGACATTCGTCATGTACTTTCCGTATTCCGCCATGGCGTTTGAGCGTTCGTCGGTATGGATATTCATCTGCTGGAGGAGTTCCTGTTCGGGTCCCAAGAATCCGAGGGCCAAAAGCACTAGCCCGCATGGCCATTTCTGCTCGGAACCCTCAACTTCCCGAAAAGCCATCCTTCCGTCATCCCCCATGTACCACTCAATGCGTACGGTCTCAAGTTCCGCCACCCTGCCCTCTGCGTCTCCTGCGAATCTTTTGGTAAGAACCTGGTACCTTCTCGGATCTTCTCCGAAAACCGCCATGGCCTCCTGTTGGCCGTAATCAAGCCTGTACACCCTAGGCCATTGCGGCCACGGGTTATCCGCAGCCCTTTCGAGCGGAGGCTTGGGAAGTATTTCGAACTGAAGAAGGCTCCTGCATCTGTGTCTCATGGATGTCGCGACGCAGTCGGTTCCGGTGTCGCCGCCCCCGAGAATGATAACGTCCTTGTCCGCGGCGGAGATGTAGCGGCCGTCGGCGAGCCCACTGTCAAGAAGGCTCTTCGTGTTGGCCCTCAGGAACTCCATAGCAAAGTGGATTCCGTCAAGGTCCCTTCCCTCTATCGGAAGATCCCTGGGCTTTGTAGCTCCCGTGCATATCACGACCGCGTCAAAGTTCTCTACGAGTTCGTTTCCGTCGATATCCTTTCCCACTTCCGTGTTGGTGACGAACTCGATTCCCTCCTCTGCGAGTATATCGACGCGGCGGTCGACTATCTTCTTGTCGAGGTGGGGGTTGGGAATTCCATACATGAGCAGTCCGCCGATGCGGTCGTCCCTCTCAAACACGGTGACCATGTGTCCCGCCTTGTTAAGTTGCGCGGCGCAGGAAAGTCCCGCGGGCCCGGAGCCTATGACGGCGACTTTCTTCCCGGTTCTGATCTCGGGGGGCTCGGGGGTTATCCATCCTTCCTCAAAACCCCTGTCGACTATGGCGCACTCTATGCTTTTTATGGTGACCGCGGGCTCGTTAATGCCCAGAACGCACGACCCCTCGCAGGGAGCGGGGCATATCCGGCCCGTGAACTCGGGGAAATTGTTCGTCTTATGAAGTCTCTCGAGAGCCTCTCTCCAGAGTCCCGAATAAATCAGGTCGTTCCACTCGGGTATAAGGTTGTTTATGGGGCATCCCGCGGTCATGCCGCCGATTATCTGGCCCGTCTGGCAGAAGGGGACCCCGCAGTCCATGCACCTTGCACCCTGAGTGGCAAGTTCTTTTTCGGGGAGATGGCCGTGAAACTCGTCCCAGTCGGCGATTCTGCGGGCAGGATCCCTGTCAGGCCCGAGCTTCCTTTTATAATTCATAAAACCTGTGGGATCACCCATTGAAAAACTTCTCCTCCGTCAGAGCTTCCGTGTCAGTTTCCGCTTACGCGCGCGAGATCTCGTTTGTTTTCCTCAAAAGCCGCCATAAGGGCTTCGTCACCCGAAAGACCGCTCTGTTGCGCGCGGTTTATGTGCTCGAGCATTCTCTTGTAGTCTTTCGGTATTACCTTAACGAATCTGGGAAGACTCCCGGACCAGTTCTCCAATATCCGCCGCGCTATCTCGCTTCCAGTGTACTCAAGATGGTTCCTTATCATCCCAAGAAGTTCCGCTTCGTCATTCTCCTCCACGAATTCAAGGAACACGGATTCGGTATTGCACCTTCCGTGGAAACCCCCCTCGGGATCGTAAACATACGCCATGCCGCCCGACATCCCGGCCGCAAAATTCCTCCCGGTCGAACCCAGCACCGCAACGCGGCCCCCGGTCATGTATTCGCAGCAATGATCCCCGACAGCCTCCACCACGGCGCGGACTCCGCTGTTTCTCACGCAGAACCTCTCCCCGGCAACACCTCTCACATAGGCTTCCCCTCCGGTGGCACCGTAGAACGCTACGTTCCCGATTATTATATTCTCCTCCGCAACGAAGGTGGACTCCTTCGGCGGATAAATGATCATTTTCCCTCCAGAAAGCCCCTTTCCCGTATAGTCGTTCGAGTCACCCTCGAGAATAAGCGTCATGCTCTTGGGAACGAAGGCTCCAAAGCTTTGACCCGCCGAACCAGAGAAATGAAGCCTTATCGTATCCTCCTCAAGCCCGTCAAGGCCGTATCTTCTCGTAAGCTCGCTTCCAACTATGGTCCCTACAGTTCTGTTAACATTCTTTATGGGGACATCGGCGCGGACCTTCTCTCCCTTTTCAATCGTCGGGCGGCATATATCCATCAGGACAGTTTCGTCAAGAGAGTTCTGTATGCCGTGGTCCTGTTCGATCTGGCAGTAGGTTCCCCAGTCCTCGGGAACTTCGGGACGGAAAAGGATGCTGCTTACATCTATGCCTTTGGCCTTCCAGTGATCAAGCGATTCTCTCATCTCGAGGCAGTCCGTTCTGCCTATCATCTCGTTTACAGTCCGGAAGCCCATCTTCGCCATTATTTCGCGGAACTCAGTGGCGACAAAACGCATGAAATCTACCACGTGCGCCGGATCTCCAGTGTATTTCTTTCGAAGCTCGGGGTTTTGCGTGGCAACTCCCACGGGACAGGTGTCAAGATGGCAGACCCTCATCATTATGCATCCGAGAACTATGAGCGGAGCCGTGGAAAACCCGTACTCCTCGGCACCCAGAAGTGCCGCGATGGCCACATCCCTTCCGGTTTTCATCTGACCGTCCGTCTCAAGAACCACCCTGCTTCTAAGGTTATTAAGAACAAGCGTCTGATGCGTCTCGGCTATGCCCAGTTCCCAGGGAAGTCCCGCGTGGTGTATGCTGCTTTGCGGGGATGCTCCCGTTCCCCCAGAGGTTCCGCTTATGAGTATCACGTCCGCATGACCCTTCGCCACGCCGGCGGCTATGGTACCGACGCCGACCTCGGAAACCAGCTTGACGTTTATCCTCGCGTGCTTGTTCGCGTTTTTAAGATCGTAGATGAGTTGCGCCAGATCCTCGATCGAGTAGATGTCGTGGTGCGGGGGAGGCGATATGAGGCCCACTCCCGGAGTCGAGAGTCTCACCTTGGCTATCCACGGGTAAACTTTTCTCCCGGGAAGCTGTCCGCCTTCACCCGGCTTCGCTCCCTGGGCTATCTTTATCTGTATCTCGTCCGAGTTCACCAGGTATTCGCTCGTGACGCCGAAACGGCCGGAAGCAACCTGCTTTATGGCGCTTCTTCTGAGATCCCCGTTCGGATCGGGGGTATATCTGTCTGAATCTTCTCCCCCCTCGCCCGTGTTGCTCTTGGCTCCTATTCGGTTCATCGCGATGGCAAGGCTTTCGTGGGCCTCCTTGCTTATCGCCCCGTAGGACATAGCCCCCGTCTTGAACCTCCTGCATATGCTCTCGACCGACTCCACCTCGTCAAGCGGCACGGGATTGTCCGAGTACTTAAGCTCCATCAGGCCGCGGAGGGTAAAATGTTCCTTTTCCTCGTCGTTTGCAAGCTTCGTGTATTCCTTGAATTTCTCGTAGCTTCTCGTCTGGCAGGCTTCCTGAAGCTTGTGCACTGTGCGCGGGTGGTACATGTGACGCTCTCCGTCGGGTCTCCACCTGTAAACCCCTCCGGTCTCAAGCGTCGCGGTCTCAACATCCCTTTCCGCGTAAGCCTTGGAGTGACGTTTTATCGATTCCTCCGCTATAACGTCAATTCCCACTCCCTGTATACGGGAAGCCGTCCAAGTGAAGTATTTCCCGACAAACTCGGTATTTAGCCCGAGGGCCTCGAATATCTGGGCCCCGTGGTAGCTTTGCACCGTGGAAATACCTATTTTGGACATTATTTTCACTATGCCCTTCACGAGACTCTTCACGTACCCGGAGACCGCTTCCTCGTAAGATATGCCCACAAGCATATTCTGGTGGATCATGCCGTTTAGGGTCTCGTAAGCCATGTAGGGGGCGACGGCGCTTGCGCCGTAGCCTATAAGAAGCGCCATGTGATGAGTCTCCCTCGGCTCGCCCGATTCAACAACGAGCGCCGCGCGCATCCTGTTTCCGTTTTTTATCAGGTGGTGGTGAAGCCCCGAGACCGCCAGCAAGGCGGGAATGGGGGCGTTCTCAGCATCAAAGTCCCTGTCCGAGAGAACCAGGATGTTGGCACCCTTTTCTATGAGTTCATCGGCGCGGGCGAATATCCCGGAGAGCGCCTCCTCTAGCCCCTCATCTCCCTTTTTAGGATCAAAAAGGGTGGGGATTACTTCGCAGCGGAACTTCTCCCCGCGAACGGTTTTCAGTTTTTCGATTTCCGGGTTCGTAAGAAACGGGGTCTCAAGTTCTAATTTCTCGGAGCTTTTCGCCTCGGGACGGAGTATGTTGGCCGTCTTGCCCAGCGTGACCATGGTCCCGGTTATAAGTTCCTCGCGTATGGCGTCAATAGCGGGATTTGTGACCTGAGCGAACATCTGCTTGAAATAGTTGTAAAGAAGCTTCGATTCGTCAGAAAGCGCCGCAAGCGGGGTATCGACTCCCATGGCACCCACAGGTTCGACCGCGTTTTTCGACATCGGACCCAGAAGAATGCGCAGATCCTCGAAGGTGTAGCCGAAAACCCTCTGCCTCGTAAGAAGCGTTTCGGAGTCATACTCGGGCGGAGTCTCCGCCGGCTCTCCTTCCATAATCCCGGAGAAGCTCTCCATGTTTTCCCTGAGCCACTTTCCGTAGGGTTTTTCCGTTGAAAGTCTCTCCTTGAGTTCCGTGTCGCCAACGATGCGGCCTTCACGCGTGTCTATAAGAAGCATCCTTCCCGGGAGCAGGCGACCCTTGTAGCTCACCCTCTCGGGCGGTATGTCGAGGACTCCCACTTCTGAACCCAGCACCACGGTGTCGTCCTTGGTAACGTAATATCTCGTGGGACGAAGCCCGTTTCTGTCAAGCACCGCTCCCACTTTCTCGCCGTCTGTAAAAGCTATGGAAGCAGGACCATCCCAGGGTTCCATAAGGCAACTGTGAAACCTGTAGAAATCCTTTTTCTCCTCGGACATGCTCTCGTGCTTTGACCACGGTTCGGGAATCATCATCATCACGGCATGCTCTATGGAGTAGCCCGACAGGCAAAGAAATTCCATCGCATTATCGAAAGAGGCGGAATCGCTTCCCTCGGGAGCTATCACCGGGAAGATTTTTTCTATGTCGTCGCCGTAGAACTCGGATTCCAAAACGGCCTGCCTTGAGTGCATCCAGTTTATGTTCCCACGAAGCGTGTTTATCTCGCCGTTATGTATCACGTATCTGTAAGGGTGAGCTCTGTCCCAGCTCGGAAACGTGTTCGTGCTGAAACGCGAGTGCACAAGCGCTATTGCACTTTCCATGAGATCAGACATGAGGTCCGGGAAATAGGGCACAAGCTGCCAGGTAACAAGCATTCCCTTGTAAACTATTGTCCTCGATGAAAGGCTCGTCACGTAAAAATGCTCGTCGCTCCCCGCGGTCTTTATTTCGTTCTCCGCGCGCTTTCTTATTATGTAGAGCCTTCTCTCAAAATCGTCCCCGACGGGGGTCCCGTCTCCCCGGCCGATGAATATCTGCCTTATCCCGGGCTCACACCCTAGAGCGGTCGCGCCCAGAGAGGAATTGTCGGTCGGAACGGTCCGCCAGCCCAAAATGCTCTGGCCTTCCTCGGTGACTATATCCTCAAGTCTCTTTTTCGTTTTCTTCTCAACAGATGGATCCGGAGAGAGAAATATCATTCCGACTCCGTAATCCTCTTCTGACGGGAGAGTGATTCCCTCAGATTCCAAGGCATCGACGAAAAACGCGTGGGGTTTCTGGAACAGTATTCCGGCACCGTCTCCCGTGTTCGGCTCGCATCCGCAGGCCCCGCGGTGCTCCAAGTTTTTTAGGACGATTATAGCATCGCGGATTATGGAATTCGACCTGACGCCCTTAACGTTAACAACGAATCCTATTCCGCAGGAATCGTGTTCAAACGCAGGGTCGTAAAGTCCCCTTTTTTCGGGAAGTTTCTTAAAATTCATATAACTGTCCGCCTGTTGTGTTGTTATGAAAAAACAACGCGAGAGCTGATGCCGGCGTAAGCAACCTCTTCAGACGCCATCGTACAATTATAACATAAATCCGAAACTCCGCACACGCACCTCCCACGGTTATAATAAACAAGGAAAGATGGCAATTAATCCCCAGAAAATCAAAGAGAAAAAAGACCCTGAAAGCATAATCCTCTCTTTCCACATGGAGTCAAGCGCGACTTTGTGGAACAGGATATTCGAGGGTTTTTCCTCCGAGATGGTCCTCGTGAGCAGGTTCGAGGGAAAGAACAGAAAGGCTCTCGACATACTCTACAGATTCGGCTCCATCGTCGCAGAAAAATATGGGAAATGCGCCGTAGAACCCAGGGTCTACGGAATAGTCATAAAAAAAGACGTAAGCGACGAACCCGAGGAGACGATAAACGAATGGATGGACCTGATGCGCAGGCTTCGCCACGAGATAATCGAGGTGCTCTAAAAAACCGTATCTCCCGTAATCACCTTGCGAAGGTCGCCTTCATCCGTTCTCAGATAAAGAAATCCATTTGCATCGACGCGTTCCACGACTCCGCTTACAACCTCTCCCGAGACGTCTACGGATATCTCCTTTCCCAGAAATCCCCACATCTCGATCCACGTATCCACAATCGCCCCTGTCCCGCGGCGACGAAACTCCCCGTAGAACCGGTCAAGGGTGTTAATAAGCTCCGCGCAGAACTTCTCCCTGTTAACTTCCTCTCCGAGGAGTATAGAAAGAGAGGTGGTTTTCTCTGAAATATCCTCCATTTCGCGGCGGATGAATTCCTCGGGCAAATTGAGATTAACCCCGATGCCGATCACAAGATAGTCGATAGCGCCGCCGGAGGTTCCAAGTTCCGTGAGCACCCCCGAAATCTTCTTTCCGCCAACAAGAATATCGTTCGGCCACTTTATCTCGGCGTCTACTCCGTAAGTTGAGAAAACCTCGACAAGGGCGCAGGACGCAAGGAAGGTAAAGACGGAGGATCTCTGCGGGGATACCTCCGGGCGAAACAAGGCGGAGAGATAAAGATTCATGCCCCCGGGAGATACCCACTTTCGCCCAAGCCGTCCCCTACCCCCGGTCTGCGAATCGGAGACCACTACCGTTCCGTCCGCGTCTGAGCCTTCCGCTACGAGTTCACGCAGGACGTCATTTGTGGAACCTAACTCATTGAAAACAAAAAGCTGCTCGCCAACTTTTTCCGCCTGAAGATGTTTTCTTATTCTCGAAATTTCCATGCAGATAAAGCACCCCTTTTGCGCGATATTCAAGTATTATAGTCGGAACTCCCGCTCAAGAAAAAAACTCGGTTCCGTGAAACGACTTCTTTCGAAAAACCTTGCGATACCGTTTGCCGCCTACGGGGTGGTGATAGCGGCGATCATAATCTCAAGAGCCGCGATTGGCCGTGAGTACGCCCTTTTGCTCTCGGCGGGGTTCATGCTCTGGGTTCCGTTCCTGCTTGACCGCGGCGCGGTGGATGTTTTGAGGTTTGATCCGCGGGGACTGGTTCGGGGAGCGGTAATTTCTATTGCGGTGCTTTTCTCCTACCTGGTCTGCCTATATCTTTTTTCAGCCTACTTGGGAAAAACGGTCAAGTTCGTTGAACCGACGGCACTTTTCGTGCTCACGCACCTTGTAGTTATAGCGTTTCCCGAGGAGTTTTTCTTCAGGGGATACCTTCAGAGAACTCTCGGCGGCGGATGGGGTGCGATTATTGCGGCAAGCGTGCTTTTTGCCTTGGCGCATCTTCTCGTGATCTGCGTATTCTCCGGTGGGAGCTACTGCGCGCAGAACGTCCTCACCTTTTTCCCTTCGCTTGTCATGGGGTATCTGTACATGAGAACCGGAAACATCTGGTCAAGCGTCTTCTTTCACTTCGCCGCAAATATCGTTTACCTGTCTTTTAGGCTTGCTTAGTCAGAGTCTCCCTTAAGTCTGCAAGCCGTAGAATTCTCGAAATATCCTGCGGTTACAAGTATAGTTTTCAGATGAAACAGTTGCGGACCGGGCTCTCCCAGATCAACCCGAGCGTGGGGAACATAACCGGAAATACGAAGAAAATAACCAAAGTGATCGAGGCGGCGCGAGGTCTCGATATAGACATTTTGTGTTTCCCCGAGCTTTCCGTGACCGGCTATCCCCCCGAGGATCTCCTTCTTAAACCTGAGTTCATCGACGACAACATCCGGGCGCTTGACGAAATAAAGAAGTGCTGTCCGGACAACATGGTCGTCATAGTGGGCTTTGTCGATAAAAAGGATGACATATTCAACTCGGCAGCCGTAATCCAGAGAGGGGAGCTAATCGACGTATACCACAAACTCCGCCTTCCCAATTACGGAGTGTTCGACGAGAACCGCTATTTCCAGTCAGAAAGACGGTTTCCCGTTTACTCCATGGGAAAAATGACTTTCGGGGTCACGATCTGCGAGGACATATGGTATCCCGGAGAACCTATAAGAAGCCAGGTTCTGCTAGGAAACGCCCAGATCATATTCAACCTCTCGGCTTCACCCTACTACATGGGGAAACCTCTAGCTAGGGAAAGGATGCTCGCCACAAGGGCGGTTGACTACAACACAATAATAGCCTACTGCAACATGGTCGGCGGGCAGGACGAGCTTGTGTTTGATGGAAACAGCATGTTCATAGATGAAAAAGGCAACATCGTCGCCACTGCGCGACACTTTGAAGAAGACCTGCTGGTCTGCGACGTTAACACCGAAAGGGTTTACAAATCAAGGCTTAACACTCCGACCATAAGAAAGACAAGATACGAACTTTCCTTCGAGGAAAACCAGCTCGAAACATTCACGCTTAAGACTACGAAAACAAAGCGGAAAGTGAAAATCCCGGGGAAACAGACTGATCCTTCTGGAGATCCTCTAAAATGCGCCTTCTCGGCACTTGTTCTCGGCACCGGGGATTACATAAGAAAAAACGGCTTTGAAAAGGTGGTGATTGGGTTAAGCGGCGGGATAGATTCTTCGCTTACAACCGTCATTGCCACAGAAGCCGTCGGACCCTCAAAAGTCGTCGGAGTTTCCATGCCTTCAATGTACAGTTCCAAGGGAAGCGTCACTGATGCGAAAAAGCTCGCGCACAATCTCGGAATCGAACTTTTAAGCATTCCCATAGAAGACGTCTTCAGGTGCTACGAGGAAATGTTCGCCGAGTTTTTCTCCGGAATGGAGTCAGACGTAACGGAAGAGAACATCCAAGCGAGGATAAGAGGAAATATCCTCATGGCGCTTTCAAACAAGTTCGGGTGGCTCGTGCTTGCCACATCGAACAAAAGTGAACTCGCGGTCGGCTATTCTACCCTCTACGGCGATATGTCAGGGGGATTCGCGGTGATAAAGGACGTGCCCAAAACCATGGTTTACGAACTTTCCCATTATTACAACCGTCTTCGGGGAAAGCAGATAATACCAAAATCAGTAATTGAAAAACCCCCTTCAGCCGAACTTTGCCCCGACCAGAAAGACATCGACTCGCTTCCCGAATACGACACGCTCGACAGGATACTGAAAGCCTATGTGGAAGACGGCCTCGGGGTCGACGACATAGTAAAGCTCGGGGAGAAAAGAAGCGTCGTGCGGAGAGTAATCAGAATGGTTAACACCAACGAATACAAAAGAAGGCAGAGCGCTCCAGGGATAAAAATAACGTCCCTTGCCTTCGGAAAGGACCGTCGCTTCCCGATAACCAACCTCTACAAAAAATAAAGACTCCAGCATGATGAGTTTGCGGAGGTTCGGTGCCCGCTTGTTTACTGTTCAACTTGATTCATGAGGAGACGTACATCAGTGCATATGCCTACATGACGTAAATCCGTGTCGATTTTTTCAATAATTGATCGGCCCCTACAGTCAGCTTCCGCCATACCGGTCAATTTCAGAGCGAAAATCACAACCAGCCCCAATAGACTACTGCGGGTTCGGGTACAAAGAAGCAGCAGGGAGATTCAGAAAAAGTCCTGACTCTGACCCGGCTTTTAAAGAAACTCCTATTAGAAACAGGATCATCCAGTATTTATGATATAATGCGGAAAAATGCTTGGGCGAATTCAAAATTCACCTAACTCAGGCAAAAAGGAGAATATTATGAAAAGTTTAAGGCTAATGGTTTTTTTCTGTTCCGTGCTGGGGCTGCTCGGCGTTTTTTCCTACATGTTCCCGGCCTTTGCACATCAAGATGATCCTCATTCCCCTCCTTCACCTATACCTCTAACTTCAACCGCCTCGGATGTAACCGCGGACAGGTCAAATTTACCAACTTTTGTAGGACACGCGGCAGCTCATCTTGCGCGGGTCACGACCTTTGCAGAAGCAACCGAACTCGTTGACGAGTTCAGGAAGATTGGGGACTGGAATGACGGTTCCACATACCTTGTTCTTCTTACGGGCGGCGGCGGCGTACAAGCCCACATGGACAACAGGGAGCTTGAAGATGAGGACTGGTCCATGCTTGAAGACGACCGGGGGAACATGGTTGGACAGGGCTTTCTAAACGCGCCACTCCTGACTGGAGGGTTTGTCGACTACTACAACGACGGAGACAAGAGAAGCTACGCGATCCCGTTTACCGATCCCTTCACCATGCAGCCTTATATCCTGATCGGCGGTTTCGACCTGCAGCCCGAGGTTGACAAAATTCCCTATGAACAACTGCCCGGCGCCGAGACAATAACCCCCTCCATAACAGCCGAGGAGGTCGATACCAGGGAAGAACTGAAAATGTTCGTGAAAGCGGCGATTGATTTCTTCGGCAGAGCTCTGGAGGATCCCGAAATCGATCTAGTAAAAACACGGAAGCTCTTCAGGGCCGAGGATGGACCTTGGAGACACGTATCGACCTACATCTGGATCATGGATGACGAAGGCAACGTGATCTTTAACGGGGGAAACAGAAATATTGAGCAGACAAATCTGCTGCGAGGCCAGAACCAGACCCTGGTTGACATTATTGAAAGACTCATAGAAGCGTCAAAGAAAACAGAGGAAGACGAGCGCTTTGTCAATTATGATTGGGACGATCCGGCTATAGAAGGAGACGAAGCCCCCGGCGGTGGCGCCGGCGGTTCCTCGCCCAAGTTGGGTTATGTCGAACCCTTTCCTAATCCCTTTAATCCCAGTCAAATCTTCATCTTTGGTTCTGGACTTTACTTAGGATCGGAGACACCAGAAATGGAGACACCGGAAACGGAGACGCCGGAGATGGAAACTCCAGATGACGGAGGGTGCGCAATCTCGGGAACCCGAAATACGACTCAAAGCAGCCTGCTCAACCTGTTTCTGGTTATGTCAGTCCTGTTTTTGGCAGCTTCATTTAAAAGACGCCCGACTCTAGGATAAAAGCAAAACCGGTTTGGTATTTCTTCAACCCGAATTTCACCTTCTCAAAAGCCGGTGGAGTTCGGGTTGATCCGGTCTAGTTCAAGGTTACGTGAATACGTAAAAGACCGTAGCAATGATCAAAGAGGATGGAGGAATTATATCTACCCCCCCCCAGTACCTTTCTAAAAGCTTGAATTAAGCAAAGAAGTTAAATCAAGTT